>NZ_JADEWJ010000102.1:0-11656 GCF_015207725.1 Synechocystis sp. LEGE 06083 | reverse complement strand
CGGCTAATAAAGCCAAAATGGTTAGGGTATTGAGGCTCAACATTTCTGTTACTTCTAACCAGCGCTTAAATTGGGCAAAAATTATCCCCGCCACCACCATGCCCAAAATACCTAAACTAATATTGGTTTGGGGAAAGAGGGTGACAGCAATAATGCCCCAAAAAACTACGATGGAACCGGTTAAAGCCCCTTGGAACAGAACTTTGATAACCGGCAAATTTTGCACCGCTTGGCTAATTTTACCCGGGGTTTTGGGGGGGGCTGGAGTTGGAGCAGAACTTGCTGGGGTTGGTTGAATTTGGGTATTGGCACCTTGGGGAGTGGATGCTACGGCCCCCGGTGGAGATTTACCCTGATTGCCCTTACCGCCGTTGAGAACTGCCAAGACCTCCTCGGCACTGGCGTAACGGTCCTTGGGAGTGGGTAAAAGCAAACGATCAATCACATCGGCCAAAGGTTGACTAACCTGCAAACCAGGCGATCGCCAATTCCATTGGTTATGGTAAGCGTCATACAAATCCTGGGCCGTTTTGCCCGTTAATAGATAAAGACAAGTTACAGCCAAAGCATATAAATCCGTGGCGGGATAAACCTGGTTGCCAGCCATCTGTTCCGGCGGCGCAAAACCCATGGAGTAGATCCCCGTGGAACTTTCATTGCTTGCCCCCACCCCGGCGGTTGCCTGCTTCACTGCCCCAAAATCCAACAGGTACAATTTGCCCTCTTGGTCCCGCATTAAATTAGATGGCTTAATATCCCGGTGGATCGCTCCGGTGCCGTGGACGAAACTAAGAATTTTGAGCATTTCCGTCAGCACCCACAGCACTTCTGCTTCCGACATGGGACCGTGTTTTTCAACGGTTTTTTCCAAATCCTGACCGTTAATAAATTCCTGCACCAAATAAAAAAATTGATCCTGTTTCCCAGTGCGGGGATCGTCCACCAACAGAGGAAAATAGGCAAACAAATCGGGAATCTGATCATGGCGATTGCCCAACTTTTCCAACACCACCGCTTCCCGTTCAAACAGGGATAAAGCTAAATCCAATTGCTCTTGATTTAAATTCCCCGACGGTTGAAATTGCTTAACCACGCAAAAACGCATGGTGGGGGTAAACCGGTCCAGGGCAAGATAGGCGGCCCCAAAACCACCCTGTCCTAAAAGTTTCACCGGCAAATATCTACCGGCTAAAATCAGCGGCATCCGACAACTGGTGCAAAACCTTTGTTGCACTGTTTGCAAGGTGTTGCGATTATCCAGGTCAGGAAAAGAATTTAAACGGGCACAACCGGGGCGGGTGCAGAGCAGATCCATTGGCTGGTAAGGGTCTGATAGGTTTGGGCGGACTCAGCCCCAGTTTATCTTGTTTTTTTATTAACCTCGGCTGAATGGTGGGAAAATTGGCTTTGGCTGATAGTCCGTTTTGTTTCCTTTTCAAGTCCACTTTCAGAATCGTTAATCTTCCTAGCGTTGATTGATCGCCTGTTCAGTTTTCGCGTCAAACAGATGAATTTTTTCAGGGTTGATCGCCAACCAGAGTTGTTCCCCCACCTGGAGCAGATGATCAGGGGCAATGCGAGCCTGTAGGGTTAGCTCCGGTTCCGTCACTAAATGGGCATAGATAAAAGTATCGTTACCGAGGGCTTCCACCAAATTTACTTTCACAGGGAAAGCGTCGGATCCTTCGGCACTAAGAACAAAACTTTCTGGCCTTACTCCCAAAATTAGGGAACGACCCACGTAGGGAGCCACTAGTTCGTGCCATTTTGCCGGCAGATTGAGGGCAAAGGCGGGATGTTGCAGCACTGTAGCCGATGCCACTTTGAGGGTAAAAAAGTTCATGGGAGGAGAACCGATAAATTCCCCCACAAAACGGTTGGCGGGCTGATTGTACAAAGTTAAAGGAGGCGCAATCTGTTGGATTACCCCTTGGTTGAGCACCGCTATCCGATCGCCCATGGTCATAGCTTCGGTTTGGTCGTGGGTGACGTAAATGGTGGTGATGCCCAGTTGCCGCTGAATTTGCACAATCTGACTGCGGGTTTCCGCTCGCAATTTGGCATCCAGGTTGGACAGGGGTTCATCCATCAAAAAGACCTGAGGATTCCTGGCGATCGCCCGACCGAGGGCCACTCTTTGCTTTTGCCCACCGGATAATTGTTTGGGCAGACGGTCTAGCAAATGATCAATTTGCAATTGTTGGGCCACTTGGTTGACCCGTTGAGCCAGCACCTTTTCCTGGGCTGACAGATAATGCAAAGACTTGGGCAACGGCTTGGTAATGCCCCGTAAGCTGTCCCCTACCCAGCGGGGTAATTTATCCTCGGTCTGACTATTTTCCCGATCAGGCATGCGCCGCAAACCAAAGGCAATGTTGTCGTAAACGCTCAGATGGGGATAGAGGGCATAGCTTTGGAACACCATGGCAATGTCCCTGGCCTTGGGGGGTAAATCATTGACCCGGCGATCGCCAATGTAAATTTGGCCCCCTGTCACAGTTTCTAAGCCCGCAATTAACCGCAGGAGAGTACTTTTGCCACAACCGGAGGGGCCCACCAGGACCATAAATTCCCCATCGGCAATTTCTAGGTTAATGGCCTTGAGCACATTTACCGGAGCCCCTTCCTTAGCCTGATTTTTGCCTTGGGGAGGGAAACTTTTGTAGAGGTTTTCGACAATTACCTGGGCCACAGCGGAAACCGAAATCAATGGGCATCAGAGCATCCTAGCACCTTAATTAGGCTTATCCCTGGTGATAGATATGGATATTAACTTGCCAAAATTTGCCGCAGACTGGTTTCTAGGTCTGGCGCTTGGAATTGAAAATCTGTTTTGGCGATCGCCTCTGGTAAAACCTGTTGCCCTTCCAGCACCAACTTGGCCGCTTCTCCTAGGAGTAATTCCAAAGCAATATCCGGCACCGGCAACCAGGAAGGACGGGCTAACACTTTCCCCAGGGTATGGCAAAATTCCTTCATCTTGACCGGATTGGGCGCTGTGGCATTAAAGGTGCCCCGCAGTGATGGGTCAGTTAAGGCCTTGTCAATCAGAGCAACCAAATCCCGGCGATCAATCCAGGAAAACCATTGTTCTCCACTGCCCAGAGGTCCCCCTGCAAATAATTTAAACGGTGGCAACATTTTGCCCAACGCACCGCCATCGGCCCCCAGCACAATACCAATGCGCAAGATCACCAACCTAACCCCCAAGGACTCTACTGGGTGGGCGGCATTTTCCCACGCCTGACAAACTTCGGCCAGAAAATCATCCCCCGCTGGACTCCTTTCCGTAAAAGTCTCTGTTTCGCTAGTGCCGTAGTAGCCAATGGCTGACCCAGAAATCATTACCTGGGGCCTCCGTTCTGCTTTGGCAATCGCCTCCACCAACTTTTCCGTACCTAGTTTCCGACTATCAAAAATTGCGGTTTTGTAAGCTTCCGTCCACCGTTCCGAAATGGGTTCCCCCGCCAGATTAATCACCGCATCCTGGCCATTGACCTGTTCCTGCCAGGGACCACTCTCCGTTGCTTCATAGGCGATCGCCTTTAACTGGGGGAAACTGCTGGGGGGAAATAACCGTTGGGCCTTGGGCACACTACGCACCAACAAAGTTAGCTCATGGCTCTGTTGATGTAGCAGGGGCACCAAAGAACGCCCCACAAAGCCCGTCACCCCAGTCAAAATAATTTTCATTAATGTACGCCTTCCACCACCAGCAGTAATGTGCCATTGCCAATCTTCCCCATCTTAGGAGGAACTGCCCACGCTGAACAACCTACTGTCAATGCCATTGCCCAGGCGGGAGAGGGAGTGGGTTAAAATAAAATCCTGCATTGTGCTGTCAATGTTCCCCAGAGGATCTACCCAATGATTGAGATGAGAGTAGCTGGCATTGCCCTCGATGCGGTAAGTCGCAGTCCCATCGTATTGCTCAAGGATGGATCTGAACGGCGGGCATTACCTATTTACATTAGCCAAGACCAGGCCCGTTCGATTATCGGAGCCTTAGAAAATCAAAAACCTAGTCGTCCCCTCACCCATGACCTGATGGTTAATCTCCTCACTACCTGGGATGTGGACCTCAAAAAAATTATCATTCATTCCCTGCAGGACAACACTTTTTACGCCGTGCTCTGCTGTGTGCAGGGGGATCAAATCAGGGAAATTGACTGCCGCCCCAGTGATGCCATTTCCCTTGCTCTGCGGATGGATAGTCCCATCTGGGTGATGGAAGAAGTATTGGCTGATGCTTCCATTCCAGTGGATCGGGATGCGGACGAAGAGGAAAGACAAGCTTTTCGCGATTTTCTCGACAATGTTAGCCCGGAAGCCTTGATTAAACAGGCTCGCCTCAGTTCCGATAGCTTTGAAGCGGAATCCGATAGCTAGGGGCGATGTTAGTTCAGATTGGCAGATTGTGGCGTAGACCTATCAACAACAGGCAGTGGAAATAGAAAAGGACGACAGCCAAAAAATAATTTCCCTTGGTTGATTGCTAAACTTAATTGTTGATTGAACCTTGAGCTTAGTGTGCCCATGACTGTTGTCCCCGACTACCTTGCCCATCTTAATCCCTCCCAAAGACGGGCGGTGGAGCATTTTTGTGGTCCCCTCCTAGTAGTGGCCGGGGCCGGCTCGGGGAAAACCAGAGCACTAACCTACCGCATTGCCCACCTCATTCGTCAACATCGTATCAATCCGGAAAATATTTTGGCGGTCACCTTCACCAATAAAGCCGCCAAGGAAATGAAGGAACGGTTGGAAAAGATCTTTGCCCAAACCTGGGCCCAGCAGGAATTTAATCAACGCTGGGAATTGCTGGGGGAATATGAACAAAAACAGTTGCTTTCCAGGGTGTACAAAACAGTTACGAAACCCCTCTGGATTGGCACTTTCCACAGTCTATGTTCTCGTATTCTCCGCTACGACATTGATAAATATCAGGACACCAGTGGACGCCGTTGGACAAAACAATTTTCCATCTTTGATGAAAGTGACGTGCAAAGTTTGTTTAAAACCATTGTCACTAAAGATATGGATTTGGACGAAAAACAGTTCAATCCTAAGAGCATCCGCTACCAGGTCAGTAATGCTAAAAACCTCGGGCAATCACCGGAAATTTATCTACGGGAAAATCGCAGCTATAAAGGCAGAGTGATTGCGGAAGTTTACCAGGCTTACCAAAACCAATTGGCCGCTAATAATGCCCTAGATTTTGATGATTTAATTCTCATTCCCACCCGTTTATTTCAACAAAATGAATCAGTTTTGGGCTACTGGCACCGCAAGTTTAATCATATTTTGGTGGACGAATACCAAGACACTAATCGCATTCAGTATGATTTAATTCGCTTACTAAGTACTAATGGGGAAGAACGACGGTCGGAGTGGGATTGGCGGGGACGCTCCACTTTTGTGGTGGGGGATGCGGACCAATCTATTTACAGTTTCCGCATGGCAGACTTTACCATTCTGCTCAATTTTCAAGATGATTTTGGCGATCGCCTGGTGGATGGGGAAACGGAAACCATGGTCAAACTAGAGGAAAATTACCGTTCCCGGGAAAATATTCTCCAAGCAGCTAACCATTTAATTGAACACAATAGCCAACGCATTGATAAGGTGTTAAAAGCTACCCGGAGCGGTGGGGATGATATTATCCTTTACCAAGCCGATGATGAAAGGGATGAATCCCGTTTTGTAATTAATAAAATTCTGAGCTTAAGGAAAAATAATCCCGAACTAAACTTTGGTAGTTTTGCCATTTTGTATCGCACCAATGCCCAATCCCGGGCCTTTGAAGAACAGCTATTAAATAATAATATTCGCTACAACATTGTTGGTGGGTTTCGCTTTTACGATCGCCAGGAAATCAAAGATGCCATTGCCTACCTCCGGATATTGGTTAATCCGGCCGATACGGTAAGCTTGTTGAGGATTATCAATACTCCCCGACGGGGCATTGGTAAATCCACCATTGAAGGTTTTGTAAACGCGTCCAAGGAATTGGAGATTCCCCTGTGGGAAATTATCACCGATGAAACTTCTGTGAACACCCTAGCCGGGCGATCGGCCAAGAAAACCCTCCAATTTGCCCGCATGCTCCAGGAAATTCAAAGCCAGATTGGTGACCTTACGGCATCGGAAGCCCTTAGTATGGTGCTGGAAAAATCTAATTACGTCGAAGATCTAAGGCAAAAGGGTACGGAAGAAGCGGAGAATCGCCTCGCTAACCTGGGGGAATTGGACAATGCGGTGCGACAGTTTGAAGCAGAAAATGAAGACCCCAGCCTAGTGGAATTTTTGGCTTCGGCATCCCTCACCTCCGACCTCGATGACTTGGAGGAATCCGGGGATGAAGTTTCCCTTATGACCCTCCACTCCGCCAAGGGCCTGGAATTTCCAGTGGTCTTTTTGGTGGGGTTAGAGCAGGGCACTTGTCCCCATGCCCGCAGCTTAAACGATCCTTTGGATCTGGAGGAGGAGCGCCGTTTATGTTACGTGGGCATTACCAGGGCCCAAGAAAATCTCTTTTTGACCCATGCCCGCATGCGCTACGTCTGGGGTTCCCTGGAAACCAAAATACCCTCCCAATTCCTCCAGGAATTACCGCCGGATTTACTGGCCGATGGCTCAACGGGTCGAAAAAATAGTCGCCATGTCCCCGCCGCCGATCCCAAGGGTCCTTCCATTGCCCAAAAACAGGCCCGGAAACCAGCCAGTTCCCAGTCCGCCAAACCGGCCAAAGAACTGATCTGGAACGTTGGCGATCGGGTCATGCATAACAATTTTGGCGAAGGCACCGTAACCCACATTTTGGGCAAGGGCCACAAGGCTAATTTGGCCATTAAGTTTCCCGGCATTGGGGTGAAAATCATCGACCCTAGTTTCGCCCCTCTACGCCGCCCTTAACTCCCAAAATTTTTCCGTTGCCAATACTAAGCCATGCCCCACCTCAAGATTCTTGAGATTCTTGCCTTGAAGGCTTTTCGTCCGAAACTGTAACTTTTTGTTCAAATGCGCACGTTGGTTCTCTTAACAGCAACCATTTCACCCTTGCCAGAAGGTAGCGGAGAGTCCAACAATTGAGATAGGTACTGAGAAAGTGCCATCCTTCCCGATGGACTCGCCTGTGATAAAAAACCAGCGTGTAAGCAAAATCGCGAATTCTTCGTCCCCAGTAGATCCGTTGAATGCCGCCGAGATCAAGGCGAATGCCATGACGACTGTAGTTGGCGTAGTTGAGAGGATTAAGGGGGGTGAGTTGCTGCTGTTGAGCTAGACTCTCATAGGACCGTCCAGGGCGAGTTTTAGGACAATCATCCGGTTCGATCCATTCACACAGCATCCAGGTGAGTCCAGCGGCATGGAACTGCGCTACGTCACGGGTGACATGCTGGGATTGCAAATATATTCCTACTGGTATCTCAGACCAAACGCCATGTTGCCAGACGAAATCCGGCTCGAAAAAGGCTTTAAATGCCCAGGAATGCGTCTTCTCCCTGTATGTTATATCAAGCCTAACTACCTGTCCGATCATTCCACTTCCAGCATGGCTGATGCGAAGTTCCAGAGTACCTTGCAGACTCTGAAGGTGGAGAGTTGTTTTTGGGAAGGGCTGCGGCGATCTCCCTACACTCTGTGCTAAGCGATCAAAAAAGGCAAGAAGCAGTGGTTCTGGCAAATAATCACAGAAAATAGAAGGCAAATGACCGAAATACAAACGCTCATACCCATTTTGCTGGCAAATATTGCAGACGTAGCGGTAGAACTGCCAGGGAGAAAGAAGGGTTGTCCGTGCAAGGATATCGAGCTCGGTAGGGTCACAGGGTGAAATTAAAGGGTTAGAGGCGGAGGATTGAAAACGCTTCCAGAAGGTGAGAGTCAATGTAGTCGTTCGAGCGCAAAGACACTGGGGTTAATATTTAACGTGAGTTCGGGTTAAGCCGATCCTTAGAAGTATTGCTCTGACTGCAATGGAGGTTTTTTCGCCAGCTACACTGGGGAATTTGGGGCTTCAGGACCTCAAAAAAATCACTTGTGAGGATGCAAAAACACAAATCACGAGTCTGATGTCATTCCCGAATGTATTGATCTATAGAGCTTGTAGCCTATTGTCAGTCATCTTTCTTATCCCGAACTCACGTTACTTGCAATACAAATGACCAAATAAAGGTGCAAAACTAGTTAAATCAGAGACTATTCTTCGTAATATTCAGGCATTTTTTCCCGGCGGGTTTCCGGAATATTCACTCGGGGAGGACTGTAGGGGGCAGCGGCCTCATCGTCGTCCCAGACATCGCCAGCCACTTCATCTTCATAGTCATAATCCGGTTCTGAAGCGGAGGAACGAGGAGCCGCCTCTCCCCAGTTGTCCACTTCATAGTCATCTTCGTATTCCGGCTCTGGATAGCGCAGGGGGGCCACTTCCCGACGGGGAGGAGGGGCAGGGCGACTATCTTGCCAATCGTCTTCGTTCCAACGTTCTTCCAATACGGGTTCCGGTTGGCGGACTTGTACCGGTGGCCGCACAGGAATGCCACTGCCCAGTTGGTTTTCGGGACGGGTGGTGGGAGGATAATACAAATCTTCTTCCATGCGCTCCCAGGAGGGTCGGCCAATACCAAGCCGTTCTAGCAAACCTACACTGAGTTGATTTAATCTTTCCTCTGCTCCTTCAAAAACGATCAAACGGTTAGGACCACTACTTACCACCTCATCGATGGATAGCTCGTAAGTGCTGATCAATTGCTCAGGAATTTGGGGCAGACCCAGGGAAGCGATGATAATGGAGGAAACTTTCCCCGTAGCCAGGTCAAACTGAAAATCCCTTACCCGACCCAGAGGTTCCCCCGTTTCGGTCACCACTTCGCTATTGACCAGGGGGGAATAGAGATCAACTTCCACCAGTTCAAAAACGTCATCGTTTTCCACCAAAACCACGTCCCCGGTTTGGACAATGCTGTTCAAATAGAGATATTGGGGCATGCCCGTCAGGGATAAAAAGTTGTCCCGCAGCCCTAGGGCGACAATTTCTCGCTGATCGACATCGACTAGCACTTCTTTGACTACCCCAAGTTTTTTGCCACTACTGCGGGTAATAACTTCGGTGTTAATAAATTCGTTTCTAAGACGGATGTTATCAATTGTCATTTTGGTTTGGCGATCGCCGTGGTCAGAGGGAAAAAACTGGAGCTGGAAGGTTTAGGGGTCGCTTAATCAGGTTACCGAAAGCATGGAAAACAGCAGAAGAAAAAGTCAACGGGATGTTGTTGCCAGTCAGTTTACTTTACTTCATGAAAACATTGTAGCGAATGGCTTGATTTTCTTGGGCAAAATTGCTAAGAGCCCGTGGGCCAAGTGATAAATTTCCTCTAATGATGGTGGAAAGCACCCCGTTCTGGAAAAAATGGTGCGGTTATTTCCTCCACATTGACTCCTAAACCCCGGAGCATATCAGCCAAGACCGGATCCGGGGCCAATCTTAAATAATCTAAGTTCACTTCCAGGGGCACATGGCGATTACCCAAATGATAGGCGGCCTTCAAGAGGGTAAGGCGATCTCCGCTGGTGACATGGAGAAGGGGTTCTGCCGCTGCCAGAATGGCCAGGGTTTCTCCGGTGGGGGAACCGAGGCAATCCCCTGGGTGCAAAAAACTGCCTCGAGGTAACTGGATAAATAGGGCAGGAAAGCCTGGTTTGTCAAAACGATAACGGGTGCGACTCCGTTCCTCGGCGGTGAGGGGGATTTCCCAAGTGGTGGCGTCAGGGACTTTTTCTAGGCGACGATCAAAAATCACCATGGCGGCTTAAAGCAGAATTTACAGGACTGAAGTGAAATCAACGGCAATTTATGGGCAAATTTACGCTTTTTTTTCGACTAGAGCCTAAAATTGACTAGTTGATCACCGATTTTAGCTAATCTAAACAACTAACCAAAGTTTGACCCCGGCATTAACGGCGGAGATTAATAATTGCCCGTTGAATTTGGGCTTTAAGGTTGGCGTTATTCCTGGCCGCTTCGGTGATGCGATTAAATTCCCCCGGTTTGAGGCCACTTTCTTCGGCAATTTGTTTGGAACGATTGCAGAAATTGACGGCGATTGCCTGAGCATTGCGGGGCAACTTACGGATGCTGTCCCGATTAGTGCAGGTAAGTTGGGGCGGAACCCGGCCAATGAGGGTTTGAATTTCCTCGAAGGCCTTTTTGCGTTCCACTTCGATCGCCAACACCGCCTTTGCATAGTGATTAATGCTATCGGGGGAAAATTCTTGGGAATAGGCTGACCAACGAAAGACGAGGGCAGTTGGTTGCCAACTCACCTCCGGCACCATTCCCCCGAACACACCGAGGAAAGCGAGAGTATTGGCAATAAAAAGTCGACTCAGAACACCGTTCAAGCCGCTTAAGGGACGTGAGCTAATAACCATGCGCCTAGTCGCTTTCGGGTGAATAGGATGACAAAATTCTAATGGTTTGCATTTCCTGTTTGAATTACTTTGCCGGGGATAAGTTCCGTGGGGGCTGGTACCCTGGGAGAGCGGGATCTTGCGGGGGCTCAAAGGAAAGCCAAATCCATGGAAGGAATTAATTTAGAAAAGACTGTTACAGAAGGCTTTCACCACATTAGCGTTTTGCCCACGGCCCTGGTGGAAGGATTGGCCCCAAAGCCCGGAGGACATTACCTTGATGCCACCGTGGGAGCTGGGGGCCACAGTGAAAAATTGCTTAAATTGGGCATTCCCCTCTCCCTAACTATGATTGACCGGGACACCCAGGCGATCGCCGCGGCCGTAGAACGTTTGGAACCCCTAGTTACGGATCGAGAGGGCATAACAATTAACACTTGGCACGGAAACTTTGCCGATTTTCCTGGCCACCCCAATCAGTTTGACGGCATCATCGCAGATTTAGGGGTAAGCTCCCCTCAACTTGATCAAGGCGATCGGGGCTTTAGTTTTCGCCACACTGCTCCCTTGGATATGCGAATGGATCAAAGCCAGGAGCTGACCGCCGCTGAAATTATTAACCACTGGTCCGAAAAAGATTTAGCCCGCATTTTTTATGAATACGGCGAAGAACGGCTTTCCCGACGTATTGCTCGGCAGATTGTGGAACAACGTCCCTTCCAAACCACTACCGACTTGGCCGAGGCGATCGCCCGTTGGGTACCGGGGAAATATCGCCATGGCCGCATCCATCCCGCCACCAGAACCTTCCAAGGTTTACGCATTGCAGTGAACGATGAATTGGGCTCCCTCGAAACATTCATCGCTCAGGCCCCCCATTGGTTAAAAACTGGTGGGAGACTGGGTATTATCAGTTTCCACAGCTTGGAAGACCGCATTGTTAAACATCGTTTTCGGGAAACGGAAAATTTACGAGTGCTAACCAAAAAGCCCATTGTTGCTGGGGAAGAAGAGCAGAGGGAAAATCCCCGGGCTCGTTCCGCCAAATTACGTTGGGCCGAAAAAATTAGCTTTTCTTAAGCCAAAGCCTTTAACTGCAACAGCTAAAAATTGTTGAGAATATTATCGAGAAACGTCAAAATGATTTCAGAAATGCTCTTGGCAAAGACATCTCAACCGTTGAGATTGCTCATGTCTTGGCTTTTGATTTGATATTTGGCTGTTATCAAGGGACAAAGATTTGTTT
>NZ_JADEWJ010000101.1:0-11687 GCF_015207725.1 Synechocystis sp. LEGE 06083 | reverse complement strand
CCTCTGAATCTATGTTTCTAACTGCTCTGCGGTCTTTTCTTGTCATCCTGGCCATAGCCGGTCTCTCCTTGGCGATCGCCATGCCCGCTTGGGCCTTGACTGAAGTACCCCTGACGGAAATTGACTACAAACCCTGTCCGGCAGACCTAGCGGAAGGCAATGTGGGCAGTGGTTCGAGCAATCCGGCCAACTGCTTTTTAGTAACCGGCATTGCCAATAATCGGACGGGGAAAACAGTGTATGATGCCGACGTTTTTGGCCGTATCTACGATGCCAACCACGAACCGGCCATGCAAAATCGCACCCGCTTGGGTAACATTGCCGAAATTCCCCCAGGAAAAAGCAACTTTGAGGTGCGTATCAACGTGCCCGCCCAACAACCCCTACCTTTGCAGTTAGAACAGTTCAAAGCCTCGGGTTTTTCCGCTAAAATCCGCGGCCAGGCACTGTAAACTTTGTTGACTGGCCTCCGGTCAGATCTCAGCGGAGTTTTGATTGAGACTGAGTTAACACTTTGTTACTTGTTATTGACAGTGTTGGCCAGGACAGTACCATAGACTGATAGATTTTTTCCACCTCCCACCCTTACTCCTTAATAATTTTGTTTTATCATCGCCAGCGGTTACCGCAACCCCCATGTTTAGCCGTCTCACTAGCTTATTTAGCCGTAAATCCTCCGGGGTAGGGCTAGAAATTACCCCCGAAAGGGTTAATGTTGCCCAACTTACTTCCCAGGGTCAGAATTATAAACTGAGGAAATTTGGCCACGCTTCCATTCCGGAGGGAATTTTTGAGGAGGGGAAGATCGTTGATTCTCCGGCCCTGGCGGAAATTATTCAGGAACTGCTGGGCGAGCATAGCATTAACACCAAGCAGGTGGCGACGGCGGTGCCCATGCGGGAGGCCATTATTCGTATGCTGCCGGTGCCGGCGGAGTTGGACGAAAATGAATTGCGCGACATGGTGCTGAACCACGAAGCGGCCCTGTATTTGCCCTATCCCAGGGAAGAAGTGGATTTGGATTACCAAAAACTAGGCTTGTTCGAGGATGAAGACGGCATTGAAAAGGTGCAGGTGTTGTTGGTTGCCACCCGTCGGGAGGTAACCGATTCCTATCTAGATACTTTTCAGCAGGCGGGGCTCCAGGTAGATGTGCTGGAAATTAATAGTTTTGCCCTGATTAGAACCATTCGGGAACAGTTGCGGCAGTTTGGTTCCCGGGAGGCGGCGGTGCTGGTGGATATTGAATTCGACAGCACGGAAATTGCCATCATTGTGGATGGAGTGCCCCAATTTTCCCGCACAGTTCCCATTGGCACCTACCAGATGCAGAATGCCCTTTCCCGGGCGATGAATTTGCCCCCTTCCCGCAACCCAGAAATTTTGCAGGGTATGACCATTCCCGTCACCCAGTTCGACACTATGAGCACCCAAGGCACAGCGGTTAATCCCGGTATGAACGCCCTAATGCGGGTCATGGGGGAACTAACTGATGAGCTGCGGCGGTCCATCAACTTCTACCTCAACCAGAGTGAGGAATTGGAACTGGTGCAGTTGCTCTTGGCCGGTCCCGGTGGTGGTCTGATCCAATTGGACGAGTATTTCACCCAACGCTTAAGTATTCCCACTGTCAAGGTAGACCCCTTTGAAGCCCTGGCGATCGATACTGATCAGAACTTTTCTGACGTAGAACGTCCCAGTCTGGCCACGGTTTTGGGATTGGGTATCCGGGAAGCCTAGCTCCTTAGACTTGTTCGCCTTGCCCATACTTGTTAGTTACTTCACTCCTCTTCTTTATTCGATGCCATACTCCACTGAAACCCTCCCATGTATAGCCTAGACGTCAACTTTCTCAAGGACCGCAACTCTGACGTTGTTCGGTCCACCCAAACCACCAGCATTACCCTAGCGGGGGACGATCTACAGAAACAAATGCCGCTTTACATTGGGGCAGGGGTGATGGTACTACTACCTGCTTTAGCTGGGTTGGGAGTGCTGCTGATAAATTGGCAAAAGGGTGTCGCCCAGACCAATATTCAACAGTTAGAAACAGAGTTGACCCAACTACAGGGGGAACAGCAGAAAATCCAGGAAGTGCAAGCAAAAACAGCGGCGGCCCACCAGGATGCGGACGGCTTAATCGCTGTGTTTAATCAAATTAAGCCTTGGTCGGCTTTGTTGCAGGAGATTACTAATCAGTTACCCCAGGAAGTACAGTTACAAAGTATCCAACAGGAAGGAAACGTGTTGACTCTGTCTGGGTTTGCCGGGAACTACGGCGCCCTAAATGATTTTCTCCTCACTTTACAGAGTTCAAAGTTTTTACAGGCTAATAAAACTCAGTTAATGACGGCCAATGCAGCAGCTTTACCCATTACCGGGGAAGGCACAACAGCCCAAACGGGCGGCACAGAGGAACCAGAAGCTGACCAGGGCACTTCTACGGTTTTGATTCCAGCGGGGGTGAGCTACACCATCCAAACGGAAATCACTAACACCCCAGACAAAGATCTGATAACAGCATTAATTAAAAATGGGGCGGCGGGTTTAGTGGCCCGGTTTAAGTTTTTAGAGCTCAAGGGGGTATTGGATCAGCCAGCAGATGTGCCGGATGTCCCCCCTCCCCCGATTGTGGAACCGACAGGGGATGCTCCTCCACCGGAGCCGTCAAACTAGCAACCTTAATTTATTACCAACAATTGCGACTGAATTTGTTTTTAGAGGGGTGTCATGACTAGCTACAGTGAAGAGTATTCGTCAACAACGACAATTATTGATGAGGAATTTGACGCCGGGGGCAATTATCCGACGGCATTTGGGATAACTTTTACTCCCCAGGTAAGTGGCATCAGCCTAGGGATTCTTGGCTTGCTGGCCATGGGCTATGTGTTGCTCAATTTTTTCATGCCAGCTTTGGGGGAGTATCAACAACTTAAGCAAGATGAACAGGCAAAGCAGGCCGAGGTTGATCAGCAATCCCCGGAAATTTTGATGCGTCGTTTGGCT
This sequence comes from Synechocystis sp. LEGE 06083, assembly GCF_015207725.1. Taxonomy (NCBI): domain Bacteria; kingdom Bacillati; phylum Cyanobacteriota; class Cyanophyceae; order Synechococcales; family Merismopediaceae; genus Synechocystis; species Synechocystis sp. LEGE 06083. Next base: position 8,681 of record NZ_JADEWJ010000101.1, on the reverse strand, counting down.
AATGCGGAGGTGCAGTTACAGGAAGCGCAGCAGAGAAAAGCAACGGTACTAGAACTCTATGCCAATAGCGAGGATTTGAACACAATCCTCTATAACTTCAACACTTTGTTCGTCGATAGGGACATGAAGTTATTGAGTTTTTTGCCCCAGGGAGAGCCGGTGGTGATTGCTGATGATAGTCTGGGGGCCAACGTCAATAATCGGCTGAAGCGGCAAACCTATACCATTTCCATGGCCGGTGGCTTTAGCCAAACCTTGGCCTTAATCAGGGACATTGAACGGCTACAGCCGCTGATTTTAATGAAAAATTTGCGGACTAGTTTGGTCAACCCAGAATTTCCAGTCAATGTGGTCAGGGATGGGGACACCGTGCAAGTACAGACCGATGCGTCGGATACTCTGACTACAGATTTAACTTTGGAGGTGTTTATGCCATTAACCCCTGAGGAGATTGCGGCCCTGACTCCCCCACCGCCGCCACCTGGCCAGGAGGGACAACCCCCAGCGGAAGGAGAAACGCCTCCGGCTCCCTAGTGGGCAATTTTACTGATAAATTATCGCTAACGGTCTTACGGTTTTTGAATAATTATTCAATAATTGATTTTAATTGGTGTGTGAGGAGCAATTCTGTGAAAAATTTTCGGTTTTGGTTAACGACGGAAATGGTAGCCTGCTGTTTACTGACTATGGCCCCCGCCCAGGCGGAAACCCTGCCCCAGTCGGATACATTTGGCGCAAATCTAGAAACGGCGATCGCCAGTGACTCGAGTCGAGATTGGCTAAAGTTTGAAAAAAATTTGGAGCAGTCCCTCAAGCAAAAAGGAGATATTGATTCTTGGTCACCATCATTGGAGTTGACTCAGACCAAATCTCTTATCAAGCCAAGGCAAAAGTTAACGAATATTGAGTTGCTAGTGCAGGAGTTGGAAGCCCTATCCGATCCCTTAGCTTTAAACTTTCCAGAACCGAACCAGACCAGTGTTGCTCAAATGGCTCCCCCCAGCCGTCCTATGCCTCCTCCCCCAGCGGGCAGTGGACAAGTCATGTTTCCCAATCCGGAAATTATTATTCAACAACAGGGTGGTGCTCCCCAGGGAGGAGCGAGAGTAGGTAATCCCAGTATTTTGTCCCCCGCTGTGCCCGTGGCTCCTGTCCGTTCTAGGGCAGTGCCCCCACCGGTGGGAGATTTGGCTATTTCCAATATCAATGCGTCCTTCGACATGATTGATCTTGGGCAAAGGGGTCAGGTTAACGTACCGAGTTTAGTATTACGAGAAGCCCCAGCCCGGGAAGTTTTGGCGGTGTTGACTCGTTATGCCGGTATGAACCTGATTTTCACAGACAATCAGAACAATGAAGGTACCCCCACCCCTGGTACTCCTCCAGGTGGACAAGATGCTCCTCCCCAAGCTCAATCCACTATCACTCTGGATATTCAAAATGAAAGTGTTCAGGATGTCTTTAACTACGTTCTGATGGCGTCAGGGCTCAAAGCTAGTCGTCGGGGTAACACCATTTTTGCAGGGGCTAGTCTGTTGCCTTCAGCACGAAATATTATTACCCGCACCATCCGGTTGAACCAAGCCAGCGCTGAGTCTGTAGCCAGTACATTGGCTTCCCAAGGGGCTGAAGTGAATATTCTCTTCGAGGGCCAAGAAGATGTCCAACTCGCCGAGAACGCTCCGCCAAGGGTAATTAAGCAGCCTCCTACCCTAGTTCCCTTAACTGTTCAAAAACCAGCCAACGACTCTTCAGTTTTAATCCTGGAAGGGTTGGTAGTTAGTACTGATCCACGCTTGAACACTGTAACTTTGGTGGGCGAACCCCGTAATGTGGAATTGGCTAGCTCCATGATCACGCAAATGGATGCTCGCCGTCGCCAAGTGGCAGTGAACGTCAAAATTATTGACATTAACCTAAATAATATTCAAGACTTCAACAGTAGTTTTGCTTTTGGTATTGGCAACAGTTATTTTGTGCAGGATCGAGGCACGGCACTAATGCGATTTGGCGATGGAGCACCGCCACAAGTACCTGATTTAATTACTCCCATAGGTAGAGCCAGCAATCCTCCTGTACTGCCCAATCCGTTTGCAATCGATGACCCAAACATATTTTTCGATCCTAGCAACCCCATAAATTTCATCGTACCGAATCCACCATTTGGCAGTAACCTCCGTCCGTTATCAGAACCTGGCGGCCCCGAAAGATTCTTTGGTCCCCAGTTTTTTTATCCCGGTCTCCCCGCGAATGCAGCTAATCCATTCTTGCCAGGAATTACCGAGTTTGATGCTGAAGACGGGACAATTACCATAGATCTTCCTTCTTTTTATGAACCGCCCAGGAGTTTTCAGGCAGAGATCATATCCCAAATTCAAAGTGGTAACGCTAAGATTTTGACGGATCCGACCCTAATTGTTCAAGAAGGAGAATCAGCCCAGGTCAAACTAACGGAATCTGTCATTGCCAGTGTTAATACCGAAGTTGATACCCAAGGTAACACGGCGGTAAGGACTATCACTCCCGTACTAGAAGATGTGGGCTTGACATTAAATGTTATCATTGACCGGATTGATGATAGTGGTTTTATTACTTTACGGGTTAATCCTATTGTTGCTTCCCCTGCTGGGCAGGAAACTTTTGATAGTGGCGCCGGAGCTATTAACGAGATCACTCTGATCAATAAACGTGAACTCACTTCCGGTCAGGTACGACTCAGGGACGACCAAACATTTATTCTCTCAGGAATTATTTCAGAAATACAGAGAGCAACCACGAGTAAAGTGCCTATTTTAGGAGACCTGCCGGTAATTGGGGCTCTTTTCCGTTCTTCCTCCGATCAAACTGACCGATCTGAAGTAATTATATTGTTAACTCCTAAGATCATCCCCGATAGTACGGAGGCTCAGTTTGGCTTCCGTTACAATCCTGATGCGGCAACGGCGGAATTCCTCAGACAAAAAGGATTCCCTGTTCAGGCTCAGCCCTAATTACTATCGGGAAACTAAGATATTTACCAGCCGTTCCAGCAAATTAACTCGATAAAAGGGTTGACAGATCTGGGATAGCTGGTTTTCTTTGGCTTGATAATCTTTGAAAACAATCACGTTGCCGTAAACACTTTCGGAAGGAAAAAGCTTTTCTAGCTCGGTTACTTCTAGTTGATGAAGATCAAAAACTATTTCCTTGCAGTCCGGGGCGAAATCCAACAAAATTCCCTGGCCGTAACCGAGGGTTTTTAATAATTTCAGAATGTTTAATGTATTTTGGAAAAATTCTGGGGCCCAGCCTTTTTGATTTTGTCCACGATTTACTCCCCCGCCATACTCAAACATCACCACAGCGGGTATAAGCTTTTCGTCTAAGTTTTCTAACTGTTGAATAATTGTCCATTCCCAACCTTCAATGTCGAGTTTTAGACAAGTTATTTGCTCAATTTGTTGTTGATTTACTAAAGTTTGCAGGCTGATGGTTTTTACCTGGCGAGCCTGCCCAGAAGCACCGAACCATTGAGGGGAAAGGGAACTAAAATTGCTGTTGAAGATGCCCGCAAATTTACCAACATAAAGAGTTTGTTCTCCATTTTGATTAGACAAACAAACAGGTAAAAGAGTTAATTTGGGATGCTCCGCTAATTTTTTTAATGCTTTCACTGGTAAAGGCTCGATCGCCAAACTCTTAAAATTCAACTCAGCAAAAATTTGACAATAAAAGGCAAAGGTTCCTACCCCCACATCAATGCATACTCCCTGGCGCTGGGGATCAACTTCCGGTAAAAGTTGGGCTAATAGGGCTTGGCAACAGGGTTCAACACGCATAAGTGGGGTTTAAAAGCATTAATCGGGACGTAAAAAGAGGGCATTGAGATAGCGCACATGGCCATCCGCAGCGACCACTTGATCCAGATTGCCAGCATACCGTAGTCCGAGATTGTCTAACAGTGGGAAAATATCTCGAAATTGACATTGCCCCTCATAGAGACCATCCAGGGAAATTTCTAAGATACAAGCCTTAGCTTGGCCCAATATTTTTTCTCCGCCCCGAATTACTCGGTCTTCGTAACCTTGCACGTCGATTTTTATCAATAATTCCGGCAGTAATTTTCTTTCAAATTGTGCCATTTCCCCATCAAGGGTTGATTGGCGGACGATAATTTTTTCCTGCTCCCGCACCATGGGATACAAACTTTCGCAAAGCTCCGTAGTTGGCAAGAGGGACGAAGAAGCGGTAAAAAGCACATGGCTATTAATTTCCAATTGATCCACCCGATCGCCGAGGGCCAAATTGAAAGTATGAACCCGGTTTTGCTGGCGATCGCCCCATTGTCGGAGTTGTTGATAGGGCAGGGGCAGAGGCTCAAAAGCAAAAATTTGAGCTTGGGGAAAGTAACGGCGCATTTTTGCAGCAAATTGTCCCTTATTGGCCCCAATGTCGATAATGGTTTGGATATCTAACTGTGTGATTCCCAGCAGGCGACTGTCCCAACTGGGGGTCAGTAAATTGCCCACAAAATTAAAAAAATTATCACTACAACGACGAAAAAAGGGGCTACTCAGTAGCGTATTGGCTCTGGGGTTATTATTTGGCATTACCCTGGGAAAGTTGAAATAAAAGACAAAATAGATGGTTTGGACATTACTGCATAGTCGGCTCCATCAATGCTTGCAACAGCGATTTCCCCAATTAAAAGCAAGTCGCATCCTCGTAGCAGTATCGGGGGGACAAGACTCCCTCTGTTTACTGCATCTCCTTAACGATTTAACCAAACAATGGCAGTGGCATTTGGCCGTAGCCCACTGTGACCACCGTTGGCCCACTGATGAAGGTATTGCGGATCACGTACAGCGCCTCGCCCAAGGTTATGAATTACCCTATTTCCAACGGGATGCCCAAAATCTACCCCAGACTGAGGCAGCGGCCCGCCATTGGCGTTACCAGGCCCTCACGGCGATCGCCATTGAAGAACATTTTCCAGTGGTGGTGACGGGCCACACCCAGAGTGATCGGGCAGAAACGTTGCTATTCAATTTAGTGCGGGGCAGTGGCAGTGACGGTTTGCAGGCGATGAATTGGGTGAGGAATTTGGCTGAATCCAACTCAGAAAAAATTCCGATCAAGTTGATTCGTCCCCTATTGGAAATTAGCCGTCAGGAAACGGGGGATTTTTGCCGGCAAGAAAAATTATCGGTGTGGGAAGATGTGCTCAATGAAAAATTAACCTATCGCCGTAATCGCATCCGGGGAGAACTTATTCCCTACCTCCAGAAACACTTTAATCCCCAAGTGGAACGAAACTTAGCCCAAACGGTGGAATTGTTAACGGCAGAAGTAGCCTATTTGGAGCAAATTAGTGAAGAAATTTATCAAACCCTCATCCAATCGGATCCAAAAAGCCTAGATCGCCGTCGGCTCAGTCAACAACCGTTAGCTTTGCAACGACGCATTATTCGCCAGTTTTTACAAAACTGCCAATCTAAGACTGCCAATTTTGCCCAGATCGAACAGGTGGTGAATTTAATTAATGCCCCCAACCGTTCCCAAACTTCCTCTCTACCAAAGCAGGGAATAGTGAGGGTGGAAGGGAATTTTTTAAGGTATTTAACTGTTGACTAATCCCCCTTAGCCCCCCTTAAAAAGGGCATTAATTCCCCAAGGTTTCCCTTTCAAAAGCCCATGGCCTTAGCAACCACATCTAAATCTGGCTTCAGTCCAGCCTTAACCTCATTGCCACTGTTATTGACCGCACAATCTGGATCTTTTAAACCATTACCCGTCAGCACACAAACCACCGTGGCGCCAGCGGGGACTTGATCCTTACGTTTCAACAAACCAGCTACGGAAGCGGCACTGGCGGGCTCACAGAAAACCCCTTCCTCGGCAGCTAGGATGCGATAGGCTTCTAAAATTTCCCCATCGGTGACGGGGTGAAATTCCCCATTGCTGGCTTTGGAAGCGGCCCAGGCTTTGTCCCAGTTGGCAGGATTACCAATGCGAATGGCGGTGGCTAGGGTTTCGGGATGGCTAATGGGTTGGCCTTGAATAAAAGGAGCAGAACCAGCGGCTTGAAAACCCATCATCCTTGGTAGGCGATCGCCTTTGCCCAGCTCCTTGTATTGACAGAAACCCATCCAATAGGCAGTGATGTTACCGGCATTGCCCACGGGGATACAGAGCCAATCGGGGGCCTGCCCCAGTACATCCACAATTTCAAAAGCGGCGGTTTTTTGACCCTCCAAGCGGTAGGGATTGACGGAATTCACCAGGGTGACGGGGTAATGTTCCGACAACTGCCGCACCGTAGTCAACGCATCATCAAAGTTGCCGTCAATGGCAATTACTTCCGCCCCGTAAATTAAAGCCTGACCTAGTTTTCCTAGGGCAACATAGCCATCGGGAATGATCACAAAAGCTCGCAAGCCTGCCCGCCTGGCATAGGCCGCCGCCGCCGCTGAAGTGTTACCCGTGCTAGCACAAATTACCGCCTTGGCCCCTACTTCCTTGGCCTTGGAAATGGCCATGGTCATGCCCCGGTCTTTGAAACTGCCAGTGGGGTTCAGACCGTCGTACTTGACAAATACCCGCACATCTTTGCCAATACGCTTGGCGATCGCCGGGGCGGGAATGAGGGGAGTATTACCCTCCAACAGAGTCACCACCGGAGTTTGGTCCGACACCGGCAAATAGGGACGATAGGTTTCAATCAATCCACGCCAACGACAGGCCGAACTCTGGGGACAGACGGGGGTAGCACTGGGCAACACTGTCGAATTTGGGGCGGATGGAGGCATAGTGAAAGAATGACAAAAAATCATGGCGGGCCATGGCCCAAGGTTCCATTCTACAAAACAGCGGGCACCGAAATGTCGATCACCTCAGAATTGGATTATTGCCCAAACGATTAATAAACATAGGTTAAACATATAGTTCAGGCCTTGGTCTGTCCTGGTTGGAGTCCTATAATCAGGAAAATTGGCAAAATGCCCCCAGGCGATCGCCCACAAGTCCGGTAAGCTTGACCCAGGTATAACCCTTTGTGGCGCAACACCGCTGGACCCCCCCTGACCACCATTAGCCGTGAGGAGACCATTGGCCCTGTGTTTGTTTTAACCGGTTACGAATATTTTCTTGGCTTTCTCTTTATTTGCTCCCTGGTGCCAGTGCTGGCCCTGACTGCATCTAAACTCCTCCGCCCCAGGAGTGGTGGCCCGGAACGGCAAACCACCTACGAATCCGGTATGGAGCCCATTGGGGGAGCCTGGATTCAATTCAATATCCGCTACTACATGTTCGCCCTGGTGTTTGTGGTCTTCGATGTGGAGACGGTGTTTCTTTATCCCTGGGCCGTTGCCTTTAATCAGTTGGGCCTGTTAGCCTTTGTAGAAGCATTGATCTTCATTGCCATTTTGGTGGTTGCCCTGGTCTACGCTTGGCGCAAAGGGGCTCTGGAGTGGTCCTAGAAGTATTAGTAGTTGCCACCAATCCATTGTCCTTGCCTTGCCTGACCTTTCTATTGTCTTCTCCCATTTCCTATGAGTCCCAACCCTGCTAACCCCACTGACCTGGAACGGGTCGCCACAGCCAAAATTCTCAACCCCGCCAGCCGTAGTCAGGTCACCCAAGACCTTTCAGAAAATGTCATCTTGACCACGGTGGATGATCTGTACAATTGGGCCAAACTTTCTAGTCTCTGGCCCCTGTTATATGGCACCGCCTGTTGCTTCATTGAATTTGCCGCCCTGATCGGCTCCCGCTTCGATTTTGACCGCTTTGGTTTGGTGCCCCGTTCTAGCCCCCGGCAAGCGGACTTGATTATCACCGCCGGAACCATCACCATGAAAATGGCCCCCGCCTTGGTGCGTCTCTATGAAGAAATGCCAGAACCGAAATATGTCATTGCCATGGGGGCCTGCACCATTACCGGTGGTATGTTCAGCAGTGATTCCACCACAGCAGTAAGGGGGGTGGATAAGTTAATCCCGGTGGATGTGTATATTCCCGGTTGCCCTCCCCGCCCAGAAGCCATTTTTGATGCCATTATTAAACTGCGTAAAAAGTTGGCCAACGAATCTATCCAAGAACGGGCCATTACCCAACAAACCCATCGCTACTACAGCACTTCCCACCAAATGAAAGTGGTAGCACCGATTTTGGATGGCAAGTATTTACAACAGGGTACCCGTTCCGCTCCCCCTCGGGAGTTGCAGGAGGCCATGGGAATGCCTGTGCCTCCCGCTTTGACCACCTCTCAACAAAAGGAGCAATTAGACCGTGGCTGAGGAAGTAAATCCCCCCAATGAAGCTGTTGATCCCCAAGAGGAGACGGCGATCGCCCCTGTGGGCCCTGTATCCACCTGGCTGACCACCAATGGCTTTGAGCACCAGAGCTTAACGGCGGATCACCTGGGGGTAGAGATGGTGCAAGTGGAAGCGGATTTGCTTCTGCCTCTCTGTACGGCTCTGTATGCCTATGGGTTTAACTATTTACAATGCCAGGGAGCCTACGACGAAGGGCCCGGTAAATCCTTGGTGAGTTTTTACCATCTGGTGAAGTTGGCCGAGGATACCCGTAACCCGGAAGAGGTGCGTCTGAAGGTATTTTTACCGAGGGAAAATCCCATGGTGCCTTCGGTGTACTGGATTTGGAAAGCGGCGGACTGGCAAGAGCGGGAATGCTACGACAT
>NZ_JADEWJ010000100.1:0-11739 GCF_015207725.1 Synechocystis sp. LEGE 06083 | reverse complement strand
CGTAATCGGAGCCGTCCGTAAAGGGGTAGCCGATGGCAAAAAACAACTGATTGAAGTGCCCCTGACCAAATCCAATTCCATTACTCATATCACCAATGGGGTTTCCGGGGGAGCCAAAGTGGTGGTTCGTCCCGCCGCCCCTGGTACCGGGGTAATTGCCGGTGGCGCTGTTCGTACTGTGCTAGAGCTGGCCGGAGTTAAGAATATCCTAGCTAAACAACTAGGCTCCAATAATCCTCTCAACAATGCCCGGGCTGCCATCAACGCCCTGGAAACTCTGCGCACTTTCTCGGAAGTGGCGGAAGAGCGGGGAGTTGCCGTGGAGCATCTCTACACCTAAGCCCAAGGTCCTAAGCCTTTGGTAGGTGAAAATTCCATCTCCTGTGAACTTAATTTTTGATATTAGCCATGAATTTGAGCGAACTCTCTCCCAATGACGGTGCTAAAAAACGCCGTCGCCGTGTTGGCCGGGGTATTGCGGCAGGGCAAGGCGCTAGCTGTGGTTTTGGTATGCGGGGCCAAAAATCCCGTTCCGGTACCGGTACCAAAGCTGGTTTTGAAGGGGGACAAATGCCCCTCTACCGTCGTCTGCCTAAATTAAAACACTTTCCCCTCTACAACCCTAAGCATTTTACTGTGGTTAACGTCGGTAAGTTGGCCGGTCTAGCCCCCAACACCGTGGTCACCCTGGAAAGCTTAATGGAAGCGGGTATTGTCACTAGTAACGACGGCCCTTTAAAAATCCTGGGCAACGGAGAATTAGCCGTAGCTCTCACCGTCCATGCTCCCTGTAGCAAAGCGGCCCAAGCCAAAATTGAAGCAGCCGGTGGCAGTGTGGTGGCGCAGGGCTAACAATGGTAACCAAAATCCTTCCCCATCGCCGGGGAGAAGGGGATAATAGGTTAATTCATTGTTTTGCTTCATCCCTCGCACTTTTACTCAGGTATAAATAAATGGTCGTAAGTCGAGACAAAGCCCCCTCTGCCCAGGAAACTTTCCTGCAGATGGCCCAAGCGGCTGGCCTTAGGGGTCGGCTGCTTATTACTATTGGGCTACTAATTCTAGTCCGGGTGGGAATTTTCATCCCGGTACCGGACATTGATCGCCAGGCCTTTAGCCAGGCCATCAACGATAACTCCGTTATTGGTTTTTTAAATATTTTTACCGGGGGTGGTTTATCCACCGTGGGAATTTTTGCCCTGGGCATTTTGCCCTACATTAACGCTTCCATCATCATGCAACTGCTAACAGCGGCCATTCCTGCCCTGGAAGATTTGCAGAAAAATGAAGGGGAAGCAGGGCGGCGGAAAATTTCCCAATACAGCCGTTATATTGCCTTTGGTTGGTGCATTATCCAAGGTTTGGGTTTGACCATTGGTTTACTGCGCCCCTATGCCAACAACTATGGCCCCCTATTTATTTTTCAAACGGTTTTAGCCATCACCGCCGGCTCCATGTTTGTGATGTGGATTTCGGAGTTGATTACAGAAAGGGGTATTGGTAACGGTGCTTCCCTGTTGATTTTTGTCAATATTGTGGCCACCCTACCCCAAACCTTGGGTCAAACCATTGAGTATGCCCAGTCCGGGGGCAGGCAGTCCATCACTGCGGTGGTACTGTTGATGCTGGTTTTCCTGGTCATGATTGTGGGTATCGTCTTTGTACAGGAAGGCACCAGGCGCATTCCGATTATTTCTGCCCGTCGTCAGGTGGGTAAAAAGCTCTATCGGGAGCGCACTAGCTATTTGCCCCTACGCTTGAACCAAGGGGGGGTAATGCCGATTATTTTTGCCTCCGCTGTGCTGATTTTGCCTTCTTCCCTGGCTGGTTTTGCCACTGGCAATGAAGGTTTAGGAGGGTTTGGGGAAATTCTCGTCCAAATTTCCAACGCTTTGCGCCCCGGTACTTGGGTCTATACCGTGGTTTATTCCTTGATGATTTTCTTCTTCAGTTATTTTTACGCCAGTCTGATTGTTAACCCAGAGGACGTATCAAAAAATCTGAAAAAGATGGGTTCTAGTATTCCTGGTATTCGCCCTGGGAAAAAGACTGAGCAATATCTAGAAGGAGTGCTTAACCGTCTCACCTTTTTAGGGGCAATTTTTCTCAGTTTTGTGGCTACTCTGCCCATTTTTGTGGAGCAGGCTACCGGAGTGACTACTTTCCAGGGTTTGGGGGCCACATCCCTGTTGATTTTGGTGGGGGTCGCCATTGATACGGCAAAACAAATCCAAACCTATGTCATTTCCCAGCGTTATGAAGGGATGATCAAACAGCCCTAGGGTGTCCTTGGGCATTGATGGGAACGAATTGGTAACGATGGATCGTGCATCAATGGAGCAATTTTGTTGATCACATCGTTAAACAAATGGTGCGGTTGGGGGAAGTTGACACAGACATTTCCTTGACCGCTTTTTAATAGTAATTTTCTGGAGTTTTTAAGGACTATGGCCATGGCTAAAGGTTTAATTTTTCTAGGGGCCCCTGGCTCTGGTAAAGGTACCCAAGCGGTGGGTTTGGCGGACACCCTTGCTATTCCCCATATTTCCACTGGGGATATGTTGCGCCAGGCGATCGCCGATGGCACAGGGTTGGGCAACCAGGCCAAGGGTTATATGGATAGGGGAGAACTGGTGCCCGACCAGCTAATCCTGGGGTTAATTGAAGAGCGATTGGGTCATAAAGATGCCAAAGCTGGCTGGATTTTGGATGGCTTTCCCCGTAACGTTAACCAAGCAATTTTTCTCGATGAGTTGTTGGTTAATATTGGTCACCGCACCCATTGGGTCATTAACCTTAAAGTTCCCGATGAAGTGATTGTGGAACGCCTGTTGGCCAGGGGGCGGGCGGATGATAACGAAGCCACCATTCGTAATCGGCTGCTGGTTTACACAGAGCAAACTGCTCCCCTCATGGCCTATTACCAGGAACAAGGCAAACTTTATTCCCTCGACGGCAACCAGCCGGTGGAAGCCATCGCCGCCAGCCTAGAAAAACTGGTCAAACCCTAGGAAGAAAATGTCAAGCCAAGCATAGGTTGGCCAATGGAGCAACCTAGATTTGTTATGATTAAAGATGGCGCTTTTTTCGATATTTTATTCCATTCTATTTTTAGGAGGTCATTAACCGCTTGTCTAAACAAGATTTAATTGAGATGGAAGGCACGGTGATGGAGTCATTGCCCAATGCCATGTTTAGGGTCGACCTTGACAATGGTTTCAACGTTTTGGCCCACATCTCCGGCAAAATTCGTCGTAACTACATCAAAATTCTCCCCGGCGATCGGGTCAAGGTGGAATTAACCCCCTACGACCTCACCAAGGGGCGTATAACCTATCGTCTTAAAAATAAAAAGTAATCATTAATTTGACGATGGCAAAGGCTAAAAATTAATGCCTCCCCTCGGCGGGGAAAGCTGATTTAATATTTGCCATGACACGGGCACGATAACTTGTTATAATTAAGAGCTTGCAGTGTTGCCAAAGAAAATCAGGCATGAAAGTTAGAGCTTCCGTTAAGAAAATGTGTGATAAGTGCCGCGTTATTCGTCGGCGCGGTCGTGTGATGGTCATCTGTTCCGCCAACCCCAAGCATAAACAGCGTCAAGGTTAGCAGTTCCCCTAGTGATTACCATTCTGGTCTGTCTTAAACCCTACTCCATAAATTTATTGAACTTATTTAGAGGAAAATCAACGTGGCACGCATAGCTGGTGTTGACCTGCCTCGGGATAAGCGTGTGGAAATCGCCCTCACTTATCTGTACGGTATTGGTCTGTCGCGCTCCCATGAAATTCTGGACGCAACCGGGGTTAGTCCCGATGTCCGAGTCAAAGATCTCAGTGATGAAGATGCGCTGAAGTTAAGAACCTACATCGACGAAAATTATGAGATCGAAGGTGATCTCCGTCGTTGGGAGGCCATGAACATCAAACGTCTTGGAGACATCGGCACCTATCGTGGTCGTCGGCATCGCCAAGGCTTACCAGTGCGGGGACAGCGTACTAGAACCAACGCCCGTACCCGTCGGGGCCGCCGCTTGACCGTTGCCGGCAAGAAAAAGACCCCAGCGAAGAAATAATCTTCCCCCCATCCCTGTCCTGTTTATTGAAGCTTTCAAGCAATCATTATGGCGCGTCCTACCAGAAAAACTGGGCCCAAAAAAGCAAAAAAGAATGTCCCTAGCGGGGTGGCCCACATTCAATCTACTTTCAACAACACCATTGTTACCATTTCCGACATTCGCGGTGATGTGATTTCCTGGGCTTCCGCTGGTTCTAGCGGTTTCAAAGGAGCTAAAAAAGGCACTCCCTATGCCGCCCAAACCGCTGCTGACTCCGCCGCCCGTCGGGCCATGGAACAGGGCATGCGGCAACTGGAGGTAATGGTGAGTGGCCCCGGCGCTGGTCGGGAAACTGCCATCCGGGCCCTCCAGGGAGCTGGTTTGGAAATCACCCTGATCAGGGATGTTACCCCCATCCCCCACAATGGTTGTCGTCCCCCCAAACGCCGTCGGGTCTAGGACAGTTAGATTTTTTGCTAACAGCTTTTTTGAGCAAATCGTAATTTCCTCTGACTGAGATAGCGTCGGTCAAGCTATTTACACGGAGATATAAGGGAGGTCGCGTTAGTGGCGCAGTTTCAAATTGAGTGTGTGGAATCCAGCACCAGAAAAAATCAACAGCAGTACAGTAAATTTTCCCTTGAACCCTTAGACCGGGGCCAGGGAACGACGGTGGGAAATGCTTTGCGACGGGTGTTGTTGTCCAACTTGCCCGGAGCCGCGGTAACGGCTATCCGCATTGCGGGGGTTAACCATGAGTTCGCCACTATTCCAGGGGTCCGGGAGGATGTTCTGGAAATTATGCTGAACATGAAGGAACTTGTGCTCAAAAGCTACACCGATCAGCCCCAGATTGGCCGTTTAACGGCGATCGGTCCGGGGACGGTGACAGCGGCCCAGTTTGAGGTGCCTTCGGAAGTGGAGGTTATTGATCCCAACCAATACATTGCCACTTTGGCAGAGGGAGCCAAACTGGAAATGGAATTCCGGGTGGAACGGGGCGTCGGTTATCGGATTATCGAGCGGGGCAAGGACGAAAATTCATCCCTGGATTTTCTCCAAATTGACTCGGTGTTTATGCCGGTGACCAAGGTCAATTACACGGTGGAAGATATCCGAGCCGATGGCATGAGTCCAAAGGATCGGCTGATTCTAGACATTTGGACCAATGGCAGTATTCAGCCTCGGGAAGCGCTGTCGGAAGCCTCTGACATTATTGCTAATCTTTTTATCCCCCTTAAGGATCTCAATGAGCTGGAAGCGGCCCATAGCGATTACCAGGACGAGGTTAACCCAGAAAGTCAAATTCCCATTGAGGAGTTGCAACTTTCTGTCCGTGCCTATAACTGCCTGAAGCGAGCCCAGATTAATTCCGTGGCGGATCTACTGGAATATAGCCAAGAAGATCTACTGGAAATTAAGAATTTTGGTCTCAAATCCGCGGAAGAGGTGATTGAGGCACTGCAAAAACGTTTGGGTATTACCCTGCCCCACGAAAAGGCTAAAGCTTAACAAGCTCAATGGGTTTGACTACTGCTTCTGGCCTTGGAGTAACCCCCTGTTGTTAATTTTTTAGGAGTTCAGTTACCATGCGACACAGATGTCGAGTGCCTCAGTTGGGGAAGCCCGCTGACCAAAGAAAGGCCCTCCTGCGGGCTTTGACCACAGAGTTGATCCGCCACGGGCAAATCAAGACCACTAAGGCTAGGGCTAAGGCGGTGCGTTCCGAGGTAGACCGCATGATTACCTTGGCTAAGGACGGTTCCCTGGCTGCCCGTCGTCGGGCCCTAGGTTACATGTACGACAAGCCCACAGTCCATGCTCTATTTGCGGATGCTCCCAGCCGCTATAAGGATAGAGATGGTGGCTATACCCGCATTATCAGGACTCTGCGTCGCCGGGGTGACAATGCGGAAATGGCTGTGATTGAATTGGTCTAATTAGACGGTTTGTATTGATGCCTTCCTCTCCGTCTGCTGGTAAACAAAGGGTGGCCTTGGTGATGCAATATCTGGGCACCCGTTTCCATGGCTGGCAACGTCAACCTAATTTTTCTTCTATTCAGGAGGAAGTGGAGTTGGCGATCGCCAAAGTGGTGGGTCAGCCCGTCACTCTCCATGGTGCCGGTAGAACGGACGCCGGGGTCCATGCGGCGGCCCAGGTGGCCCATTTTGATGACCCGGTGGGACAAATTCCTCCCCACCGTTGGAGTAAAGTCCTGAATGGTCATCTTCCCCAGGACATCTTAGTGAGAGGGTCAGCGGCGGTGGATAGCCGTTGGCATGCCCGCTTTTCTGCCCTGTGGCGACGGTATCGTTACAGCATATATACGGATCAGTGGCCCAATCTGTTCACCGATGCTTACAGTTGGCACTACTACCGTTTTCCCCTCCAGGAGAAGACCATGCAGGCGGCCATGGAACCACTGCTAGGAAAACATCACCTAGCGGCTTTCCACCGAGCCGGGTCAGCCCGGACCCATTCCTGGGTGGAGGTGCAGGAGGTTGACTGTTACCGTCGAGGGCCCATGGTCTATCTAGAAATCCAAGCCAATGGTTTTCTTTACGGCATGGTGCGCTTACTGGTGGGCCTGCTGGTGGAGGTGGGCTCTGGACAACGAAGTCTGACTGACTTCGATAATATTTGGGTTAATCAGCGGCGGGATTTGGTTAAATATGCTGCCCCCGCCAAGGGTTTATGCCTACTGCGGGTCGGTTATGAAAATTTTCCCTTGCCTGATTCCCTTTGGTTTGATAGTCAGCCTCTGTGGCAATTCACTGGCTAGCCGAACCAAATTAGCAAGGCAAATAATTATGCCCCGTTATTAAGCGGGGGTATTTTTGAAAACTATGAACAAAACTGTATTACCAACCATCGACAACCTAGACCACAAATGGTACGTAATTGATGCTGAGGGTCAACGCCTTGGCCGTCTTGCTACCGAAGTGGCCACCATTTTACGGGGTAAAAATAAGCCCACCTTTACCCCCCACATGGACACCGGTGATTTTGTCATTATTATTAATGCGGAAAAAATAGAAGTTACCGGCAGAAAACGGGAGCAAAAGTTGTACCGTCGCCATTCCG
Organism: Synechocystis sp. LEGE 06083; assembly: GCF_015207725.1. Taxonomy (NCBI): domain Bacteria; kingdom Bacillati; phylum Cyanobacteriota; class Cyanophyceae; order Synechococcales; family Merismopediaceae; genus Synechocystis; species Synechocystis sp. LEGE 06083. The sequence goes on along the minus strand of NZ_JADEWJ010000100.1, from coordinate 4,592 downwards.
GCCGCCCCGGGGGCATGAAGGAGGAGACCTTTGAAAAACTCCAAGTTCGTTTACCGGAAAGAATTGTCGAAAGTGCTGTCCGGGGAATGTTGCCCAAAAATAGCCTCGGCCGTAAGTTGTTCACTAAGCTGAAAGTCTATGCTGGCCCTAGCCATCCCCACGCAGCTCAACAACCCGAAACCCTTGTTATCAACACTATTCCTGCAGGAGCTAACTAATGCAAGCCAACGATTCCAGCAATAAAGTCGTCTATTGGGGCACCGGCCGTCGTAAAGCGGCGATCGCCAGGGTTCGTCTTGTGCCCGGTCAGGGGGAAGTAATTGTTAACGGTAAGCCTGGGGAAATTTACTTCAACCGCATTGCCAACTACATCCAAAGCTTGAAAGCGCCCCTAGAAACCCTTGGACTGGAAGGGGAATACAATATTTTGGTCAATGCCCACGGTGGCGGCCTAACAGGGCAAGCAGATGCCGTGAAGCTAGGTGTGGCCAGGGCCCTGTGCCAACTTTCCCCGGAAAATCGTCAACCCCTAAAAGCGGAGGGCTATCTCACCAGGGATCCCCGAGCCAAAGAACGGAAAAAATACGGTCTCCATAAAGCCCGTAAGGCCCCCCAGTACTCCAAACGTTAATTGGAGATTTGGATTTACCACTCTATTGGAATTATTAGGACTGACCATGCCAAAAGCTGACATTCACCCCACCTGGTATCCCGATGCCAAAGTCACCTGTAACGGAGAGGTGATTATGACCGTTGGTTCCACCAAGCCAGAAATCAACGTAGAGATCTGGTCCGGTAACCACCCCTTCTACACTGGTACCCAAAAAATTATTGACACGGAAGGCCGTGTTGACCGCTTTATGCGTAAGTATGGCATGAAGGAAAAAACCGCCGAAGACAAACAAGATAAGAAAAAGAAATAAGTAAGCCAACTTTTTCTTTACTGCCAAATTCCCTCTGGGTATGCCTTTGGGAAAACTAAACCTTGACTTAATATCTTTTTTGAGTCTTTTTGAGCCAGGCCTTTTGACGGTCTGGCTTTTTGCTGGCCAGAAAAGAGCTGCCCAAGGTCGGTAAATACCCCATTGCAGATTATGAGAGGAACCGATAGGATTGTTAACATAAGTTTACAAAGTGAATTGTATGTTAATTGCCGTCTGCGCTTTCTTGGTCCTAGGTTTTGCCCTGCTCCAACAACTCCAGCCCAGTTCCGCCCCCGAGGCGATCGCCGTTAGGGTAAGACACACTGACCGTCGTTACTAGAATTGTGAACAAAAATTAAAAATTAATTCTTTCCCCGGGAGCAGTCCATGGTAGTGTCCAAAAATCTGATTCAACTATTAAAAAAGGAATTTTCACTGTCAGCGGAGCAAATTGCCTGGGGACTGAAACAAACCGAGGCCATGCCCTCATATCTGCCAGTTATTTTTTGGCAGTATGGTCTGATTGATACATCCCAGTTGGATCGTCTTTTGGATCATTGGGGTTAGTGCCCCACTGTTAGGTACAAGTCGTCAAGAATTTTTCAGAGTGGTGCCCGGCCTTATCATGGGCAAACATTAGAATGAAAATGAGATGACCTATCTATTGAATCCCATTGCTTACTGGGTTCCATATCTTTTGAGATATCAATTTAAATTAAAGTGATCACAATCTTTCTCATCCGACCTTGGTTATAGTAACGGACAGGAAGATTTATCTAAAAGAACAAGACTGCAAATATTGACACCAAACCCCAAAAGTGTGATAGTGATAGTTTGTGTGAACTTTCTTATAATAAAAGCTCTTGGCTAACGTTATTGTTATCGGCGCTCAGTGGGGCGACGAGGGAAAAGGTAAAATCACCGACTTATTAAGTCGATCAGCGGATGTGGTGGTGCGGCCCCAGGGGGGCGTAAACGCAGGCCACACGATTGTAGTTAACGATCAGACTTTTAAGCTCCACCTCATTCCTTCGGGTATTCTCTATCCAGATACAGAATGTATCATCGGTTCGGGGACGGTCATTGACCCCAAAGTCCTATTGCAGGAATTTGACCAGTTGGAAGCGTTAGATGTTTCCCTCGATCGCCTGTATATTTCCCAGACTGCCCATGTGACCATGCCCTTCCACCGCTTGCTAGACCAGGCATCGGAAGAAAAAAGGGGAGAACATAAAATTGGCACCACTGGGCGAGGCATTGGCCCCACCTACGCTGATAAATCAGAGCGCATGGGAATTCGGGTGGTGGATCTAATGAATCCCGAAATTCTCCGGAAAAAATTGCTTTGGACCGTTGAGTATAAAAACGTTGTTTTAGATAAACTCTACGACCTGCCTCCCCTGGATCCGGAAACGGTGATTGCGGAATACACCACCTATGCCAATCGCCTGCGGTCCCATGTGGTGGACAGTTCCCTGAAAATTTACGAGGCCATACATCAAAGGAAAAATATTCTCTTTGAAGGAGCCCAGGGCACCCTCCTGGACCTAGACCACGGCACCTATCCCTACGTCACCTCCTCCAACCCCATTGCAGGGGGAGCCTGTGTGGGCGCTGGCATCGGCCCTACTATGATTGACCGAGTCATCGGTGTCGCTAAAGCCTATACCACCCGAGTGGGGGAAGGCCCCTTTCCCACAGAATTGGATGGGGAACTAAATCAACATCTCTGTGACCGGGGAGCGGAATTTGGCACCACCACTGGTCGGCGGCGACGCTGTGGCTGGTTTGATGGGGTGATTGGGCGCTACGCTGTGCGTATTAACGGTTTAGATTGTTTGGCCATTACCAAACTGGATGTGCTGGACCAACTGGAGGAAATTAAGGTTTGTGTTGCCTATGAATTAGATGGCAAAACCTGTGATCATTTCCCCGGCAACGCAGCGGAATTTGCCCGGTGTCAGCCCATTTATAAAACCCTCCCTGGGTGGCAGTGTTCCACAGAGGAATGTCGCACCCTGGAGGATTTGCCTCCCCAGGCCCTGGATTATTTAAAGTTCCTGGCGGAATTGATGGAGGTGCCGATCGCCATCGTTTCCCTAGGGGCCAGTCGGGATCAGACAATTATTGTCGAAGACCCCATCCATGGGCCAAAACGAGCCTTGCTCCATGCCAACGGCGACCCAGTGGCTTAGGTTTGCCCCTTTGTTAACCCTGATTATTATTTTTACGAGTATTACCATGGCCCTTTCCATTGAATGTCAACAACGTCCCGAAAAAGTCAATCCTAGAGCTTTGCGTCGGGAAGGTTTAATTCCCGCCACCCTCTATGGTCACAATGGCGCTGAGTCCATTTCCCTGGTGGTAGACCACAAAACAGCTATCACCATGTTGCGGAGTGTCACCGTCAAGGAAACCCCCATCGAAGTTAAAATTCCCCATCTTTCCTGGGAAGGGGAAGCGGTGGTGCAGGAAATTCAGTGCCATCCCTGGCGCCGCAATCTTTATCATTTAGCTTTCTTTGCTGGCAAAAAGTAACGATATTCCCTCAGCTCCTGGGGATAGGGAAACACTTTAGAAACCAATGGTTGGGGAGATTAGCGGACTTTGTCCAAATTTAAATTTCGCCCCTGAATTTGCAACTCTCCTTAGTCGACTAGATTTAAGGAGAGCTTTTTATTGGTATAGCGGATTCAATGAAAAGCACAGCGGAGCAGCACACTAAAATACTTGCAACACAATTTTTTTACAAAAGATTGCCACCTCAATTTTATTTTAAGTAGCTACAACTTATTGATTTTTGAAAACATTTTGGTTGCGCAGAACAATGAAGCCGTGCCGAACTAGACCACCTAGGAAAGGCGAAGAAGAGAATGGTTTCTGGGAAAAAGATCACCAGCCGCAAAGGTCCCCCAAGCCCATGTTCGTACTTGGACAGGCTTGGACAGGCACGATGAAAGGAGAGATGCCCTATCCATAGTGCCCATATCTTGGTTTAGTCTTCGCCCATCATGGATTGGAGATAATTTTCTAGTCCAGAATTGCTGATCAGCCATTGTTGGGACTCTAACCAATCAATTTGTTCTTCGGTTTCCTCAAGAATTTCCGACAACACATCCCGGCTTACATAGTCCCGTCGGGTTTCAAAGAAGGCAATACTGTTGACTAAGCCTGCCCTAATGCCCTGGTTCATGGTCAGATCATTGTCCAGGATTTCCGGTACCGTTTCGCCGATGAGAAGTTTTTCTAAATTCTGGAGATTGGGCAGCCCTTCTAAAAATAAAACGCGCTCGATCAGGCTATCAGCCTGTTTCATTGCCTTGATGGATACTTTGTATTCGTACTTATTGAGGTGATTTAGCCCCCAATTTTTGCACATGCGGGCATGGAGAAAATACTGGTTAATGGCGGTAAGTTGTAATTTCAGCGCTTGGTTGAGGTGTTGTCTGACTTCTAGGTTGCCTTCCATGCTGTTATCCTCTGATGTGGGGTTTCGGTTAATGTTGTTGTTTCCATTTTTACCCATTCACGGCACAGTGATGGGCTTCTTTACCCCAACAGCAACAAATTGTTTAAATTATTCTAATGTTTTGCCCCCGGAAAAATTGCCTTTCTCTCCAAGGCAGCGTCCCCCTCTGACCCTAAACTGAATCAATTATGGCTGATTTG
>NZ_JADEWJ010000456.1:0-1290 GCF_015207725.1 Synechocystis sp. LEGE 06083 | reverse complement strand
CTGTTTCACCACTTCCCGTTTACGGTTTCCCCATGATTAGCGTTGATTTGACCCTTAAATATTCCCCCATGCCCGTGTCCGTACAGCGGAAGGAAAAGGATGCGGCGGAAACCCTCTATCAGACTATTGTTACTGCCATGCAGGGCGATCGCCCCCAACTGTTGGAACTGACCTGTGAAAAGCAGACCGAGAAAAAGGTGGCCATTATGAGCGATCAGATCAGTGCGGTCATTGTTTCTGAAAAAGATGGTTCTGCTTCGGCGGGGAAAGTACCTGGTTTTGCCGCCTTGGGCCAAATTGTTAATCAAGGTTAATGGAAAATTTCGATGCCATTGTAGTCGGGGCCGGCATTACCGGAGCGGCGATCGCCTATGAATTACAAAACCAAGGGCAACGGGTACTGTTACTCGAAAAGCATCGTCAGCCGGCCAACGCCACGGCCTTGAGCTATGGTGGCATCATCTATTGGGCTGGGGCCACTCCCTTGCAGCGGCAGTTGTGCCATGAAAGTCGGTACCGCTGGACCCATTTGAGCCAGGAACTGGGGGGAGAAACGGAATATCGTGAACTGGAGCTATTGCTCTATCTCCGCCCCGGAGACGATGCCCAGGTCCTAGCCAAGCAGTTTGACCATTGTTTAATTCGGCCCCAACGGGTGGACCGTTTAACGGCGATCGCCATTGAACCCCAACTCAATCCCGATGGCATTGGGGGCGGGTTTGTGGTGCCCCAGGGCCATGTCCACGGCGGCAAAACCGTTAACGCCTATCTGCAAGCCTTTATCCGCCAGGGGGGCATAGTACGCATCGCCACAGTCCAAGCATTAATCACCAAGCAAAACCGTGTGCAGGGGGTCTCCACCGGGGCGGGAAATTTTTTTGCCCCTAAAGTGATTTTGGCGGGGGGAGGCCAAAGCCGTGCTCTGCTGCCGGGGCCAGGGCTTAATTTTCCCCTTTATTTCACCCACGCCGCTGTTCTGCAAACCACCCCCAGCAAGGAAAAGCTCCGCTGTGTGATTATGCCGGCGGATTTACAGCAACGCCCCAATTTGGAAGCCCTAGCTCCAACCTTGGATTGGCATCAGCCCAACGACCATTGCGTCGCCACTGTTTTGGAACCGGGGGCAGTGCAATTTTTCGATGGCAGATTGTTCATCGGTCAAATTAGTCAACTGGTCACCTCCCCCCATTACCGCCCTGACCTCGCCTGGGCCCAACAGCAGCTACAAACGGCGATCGCCCCCATTCTGCCCCGCCTGGCCACCCTGCCGGTCACGGCCCACCATTGCCT
>NZ_JADEWJ010000099.1:0-11798 GCF_015207725.1 Synechocystis sp. LEGE 06083 | reverse complement strand
TGCCCTTGCTACAAATGGGGCGGGGTGTCCATCTATACCAATCTGCCCAGCTATAATTTCTCACCAAGACGTTATTTTTGCGCAACTCAAACCCATCGGCATAGTCCAAGTCATAACCGGGCTTTTTGGTGCTGGCGGTTAGTCTCCAGTAATATTTGAAAGCTACGTGGCCACAGGCGTTAGATTTCTTTCTTTGGCTGAATTTCCATGGCACTGGCCCTCCCCCATCTAAGCGGACAAAAAAGGTCGAGTTGGGGGGAATATCCCGGTCAGCGGCATAGAAAATCAGTACGTTGTCTTTCAGTTTGGCAAACCAAGAAAATCGCCCCACAATGTAAGCGCAATTAATCTGGTGGTCGGGCAGAGTCATATCAGCCCCAGTACCAGCCGCAACTATGTTGTCCCAATCCGGTCGGTTCCGCCAAAAGAAAGCTGTGCCGTTGACCAATCTACCTGTGTTCCAAATGCCACTGTCATGGCCACCATAAGGCTGACTGGCCAAGGGGTATTTTTTCGGTACTTTGACGGTCATCATACTGCAATGGTTGGTGGTGGCTTTGGCAATGTAACCCCCACCCAGGTCAGTAAATTCGTAGTAGGTATGGGGTTCCAAGCCGGTGAAAGTAATCACCTCCGCACCATCGTCATACTTGTCGTAAAGACTGAGGGAATCATGGGGATTGTCTTCAGTTTGGGCCCTTGCCACTGGGGGTTGGAGGCTCAGGAGGCAGAGTAATATCAGGCATCGGCTCCATAGTTGCGTCTTCCAATGGGGCAGGTTCTTCCGGCATTTCAGGGGCTTGGGCAAGGATAGGAAGAACATAAAAGAACCCCAACGTTAAAGCGAGTAACAATTTCATAGAAAAAAGGGGATGCAATATCAAATTAAAAAAGCCCGCGGCAAATGAAGAAATATCCCCCCCAACCCCCCTTCATAAGGGAGGAAGCCTATGGACGGGGGGATTAAGAACCCTAGTGAGGAGTCCTGGGCAAACGGCATTAGGGAGATGGCCAATCGGCGGTGGTGAAAGTGGCACCATTACGGCAGATGGGCCCACCGGAAACGGCGGTCATGGCTCCCACGTCGGCAATAGTTAATATGGTTGAGCCCGTAGCGGAATCAGTGATGGTCAAAGAGCCGGAGGTCACCACGTATTTGCCGGAGTTGGAGAATCGGGCTGTGCCACAGGTGGAGGCCTTTACACTCCGCAGGGTAGGGGCATTGTTGTAGGTGACCACATTGGAGCTGTAGGGGGTCAGGCCAGTGAAGTAAACGTTACCGTTGGAATCTTTCAGGGTGGCGGATGGAGTAGGATTACCCACCAGCACACCGTTGGAACATTTTGGCTCTGCTTCCACCACCAAAGAGTTAAAGGCAATGTCCGTACCTCCATTGAGTTTGAAAGTATCTCCGGCATTTATGGGCAAGCTGGCGGAAGAACCACTTAGTTTGATCACACCGCACTCGTTAGCGTTTTTGTTGGTGGATCTGGGCAGGGATGAATATTCCCCTTTGATGGATTGATAACTACCCAAACCGGAAACGTATATGTCCCCGGTGCGGGTTTCGCGCCCCACTGTTGGGTTGGCAAAAGCTCCAGGGGCGATCGCCGTTATGCCCAGCGTCACCAACGCTAGACTAGGAAGTAGTTTGTATTTCATAATTGCAGGGAGTGTCATTGAGTGGGGCTATTTTATATGTCCCTCTCTTTTTGTCAATGCTCTTTTTGTTAACGATTTATGGCATTACTTTTTGCTTTATTTTTTGCATCAATTACAGCTTGGACGTTTATAATTGCCAGATTTTATTCGGTAACATTATGGGCAAAAATATTTGGCTAATCCTATCTCTATGCACCACCATGATTACTGCTTGCAGTCAGGAGCAAATGCAGGAGATGGCCTCTAATACCATGGTCACCCAAAACCGAACTCCCAATAAAACTTGGCGGGTTAAGCCTGGCTCTGTCCATGATGGGGATACCTTTCGGGCGGTGGCTGATGTGACCAACGAGGAAATTAAAATCAGGTTAGCTTGTATTGATAGCCCGGAAATTAAACAAGCTGGTGGAATTGAAGCACGGGATTATTTAAGAGGAATGTTGACGGATAATCAGGAAGTGATTTTAGTAATTGCTGAAAAGGATCAATATGGCAGGAGTGTGGCAGAGGTCTTTGCCAAGACTGACACACCGGGACTTGAGGTGGGGGTTAATGGAGAAATGGTTTTTGCTGGAATGGCCCACTACTATGAAGGCCATAGGAGGTCATGCCCTGAGAATGCAGAACAGTATGAATTCCTGGAGCAGGAGGCAATTTCCAACAAAGCTGGGGTTTGGGCTAATGGGGATGCTGAACGCCCTTGGGATTGGCGGAAGCGGAATAAATAGGAAAGAGGGAATTTAGCGATTAACGCTAAAGTCTTAATGTCCCAACAAAGTAGCGACATTTTTGCAATCACAGCTACGATTTAGCGTCAGTAACATACAAACTTCTTTCATGCGGTAGCTGTGGAAATTTGGAATTATGCTAACATAATAACTTAATCTCTAAAAGACTAAGATATAAAGTTTTGAAATTCTTATGCTTAAAGGGGAGAGTATTGCAGGAATATGCCTAAAAAAGGTGAGTTAGAGTTTGCTAACTTTATTTTAAGATTTGGACAAGAACATGTTCTTATAGATTTTGTTGAAGAAATTGTTATTCCTGCTTTCAACTCAGGATTAGAAAGAGCTTATGGTGAAACAACGCACTTTTTTCATGATGTAGAAATTTTAAATTTTGGAAACTTAGAAAATCCCGTACTTTGTATTGTTGGACGATATATCAAGAATACAGTCGTCAAAAGAGAGCAAGTTTTTGATGAGGAAAATAATGAACTTATAAAAGATAATAGTTCTCTTCATACATCTCCTTCAGCAGTATTTATTCTTATTTTAAATAATCATAGACTTATTTATTTTAGTGAAACTTCATATGCTCCAAGTTTATTAGCTTTTCAAACAACTATTGGAAAGTTTATCAAGGAAAAATATCATCATTTTATTGATGAACTTCATCAACAAAATCAGCATAGAAGAATAACAAAAACTGAGTTATATAGACAGTATGGTAATCCAAGTTTAGAAATAGTTTCGTTAACTAGTGAGGAGTCCATTAGCGAATTTATAAATCAGTACAGTTTACTTAAAACCGTAGAAATTAAGCTACTGACAACAAATAATGAACTGGACAACAATGAATTTTTTAAACAAGCAAAAAAAATCAAAGAAGAAGCTAATTCTAATACAACAACCATTACTCATAACAATGGTAAAGATGGTCTTTCAAAAGGTGCAGTAACTCGACAGCTTGAGTCAGCATTAAGTCAAGGTATTTTAAAAATTAAACTTAAAGGAAAAGATAGACAAGGCAACGAGTTAGAAGGAAGTAATCAAAACTTCAAGGTTAAATCTCATCTTACAGAGGAAGAAATTTCTCAAACTATTTCGGGGATTGCAAACAGTGGTTACGAAATTTTTCAAAATTTAGTTGATCAAGGAATTATTCACATAGGGGAGAGTAGAGATAATATTTCAGATAAAATAAAGCAACTTTGGAATAAGCTAAATGGAAGTTCTTAATAGAATGGATAAATTCAGCCCTGATGATATTACAAAAGAAATTGGCTTGCTTGATATATATAAAGCAAGTCGTTCTAAGTTACCAAAAAATAAAATCAACAACTTTTCAACTTTAGCTATTTTTACAATGTTGATAGTTTATGCATTTACTTCAACTGAAACTTCTATTTCTTTGTTAGAAAAAACAAGAAAATGGTCAGAACTTGGCTTTAACTTTTCTGCTGGTATATTAGGTTTTCTGATAGCTGGATTTACGATTTTTGCCAGTGTTAATGATAAGAGTTTATTCATAACAATGGCCAAAACAAAACATGAAAAGAGTGGGTTGAGTTATTTAAAATATAACTTTTTTACGCTAATGTATGTTTTTATTGTTTATCTAGGATTTGCTATATTATGTCTGCTAATTCAATTACTAGGGCAAACTTCAGGATTTATATCAATAATAGTAGAATTAATCGCTGGTAAAGACAATTTTTTAGAAACCAAACGCTTCCTAGCAGGGATAAGTATAATCGTAGTAGGAACATGGTTTTTTTATTCATTGATGCTTCTTCAATCTTTTATTTTTAATGTTTATCACATGGTAATGACTGCGATCCGATGGGAAATTGAAAAAGACAATCAAGAATAAGAATAAAGTATTACGCAGATAATCATTAACGATACTCAGTTCCAGAAATTCTAGTGTAGTCCCCTGAATTTTACGAATAAAGAAAACAAGACACTTTTAGTTCCCGGCACTTTATGGTCATCGTCTCTCCCTTTTTTTACTGCCTCCCCACTCCCACCCCGCCGGATGAGAGCTAACTATACAATACCCAGGATATTGACCGGCGTCCTCGCAAGTCGGGCAAGAAGGCAAAGACTGGATAAATTACTAGAGGTTGGTTGGCGATTGCCACTTAATCATTTTTTAGCCAGAACGAGTGAAGATTGTCGTAAATATTATCTAAAAGTTGATTCGGGATAAAAAGAGAGCTAAATTAACGGTAGCTACTTCTATGAAGACAACAAACTTCTTCCTAATTTAACTTAAAATTGTAGTCTCTTCGTATTTGTAAAATGGACAACTTTGAAGAAAGCTATAAGGATGCTATAGAAGCAGGTAAGCGCAATCTTCGGACGAAAAAGCTCCTAATTAACTGGTGTTTGTATGCCGAGTTTGTCAGGTCTCCAGGCAGGGGAATAATTGAAGAAGCTAGTGGTTTGCCAATTGGTTACATGGGTGTCCAGTGCAAATTCTCCAAGAAAAACTCGATGTATTGTTGGTTGCTCGAAGATGCAGCCTACGATTTCTATCAGAATAATTGTAAAGGTTGCACAGAAAGAACTCCGGTAGGTTTTCCTAACATAATGGAGTTTGTTGACCCACGGGAAAAAGCTGCCGAAGAGCGAAGAAATGAACGCGCAGAACAACAAAGAGAGAGAGTAAAGCAGCAGAGCGACAGGCGGGAACAACGAGCAGTGCTTCGCTACGAGCTTTCTCTAGAAGAGAACTTTGTGCTTGACCTATTGGATGAGCTTGACCAGGAAGATATAGCAAGGGACGATCCGCGTTTGGAACAACTGGCAAACCTTGCCCCTGAGACATTCACCAGAAAAGTTATTGAACATATTCTGCCAGCAGTGGTTTCTGATGACCTACCGTATTCGATGTCTGCGGCAAAAGCTCTGCTTAGGACACCGTTGGAACCTGATGAAAAACTTTCGGTGGCGGTGCGCTTGCTGGGTAATAACGAAAAATCAACTACAGCTGTCGAAGTAGTTCTAGCAAAAGCCGAAAAGCTTTCCCGAGACGAACTAGACACAGTTCTGCACCGCTTTGTATCGATGGCTTTAGGCCTACCGCCCGGATTGCATGTATGGGAAAGTGAATCAAATTGTCTTGATTCTGCGCCAATTCATTCACTTTTTCAGAAAAGGAGTGCTGATATTTATACGATTGTAGATACGCTAATTCGTAACGCTAACTCGTGGAAAATTAGTGCGGCCGTTGAAATCATCCTTGCAACTGATGATGACAAACTCCTTTCAAGTTATGCCAGAAGCATCTTCGCTAAGCTAATGCGAAGACGAACCCTATTCCCAGAAGAGCGGCAAGATGGCAGAATGCTTCACTATCTTCGGGTCGCGGCATCAAGATGTCTTGAACACTTCCCCGAAGAAACGGACAAAATCATTCAACTTTTCCTTAAAGACAAGGACGATGTAGCAAGAGAAGAAGCCCATAGAACCTATAGCTCTGTACTTAAATTCCGATATCGGGAAAAAGCACATATAGGAACAGCTCAAAGGATTGCTTTTAGAAGATTGCTTTGGGCTGCTATAGAAAGCCCAGAAAACAGGATGGATAATGCGGGGCAGTTCCTTAGACACTCTCGGGAAGAGTTTGCTCAGCTTGCAATTGAACATTTTGATGACCTCATCGGTGCAGCGGCTACTCTTAGCGAGAAGTATGAGCAAGTTGGGGCAGAAAATTCTTTGGAACTAATTGACGATTGGCTAGCTCAACTGGATAGAAATAACAAACGCACAGCAATTGATAATTTGCAGGAAGCCCTAATCCAGTGGGCTGCAATTGGAGCAAAATCTAAGGGGCGAGAAGGAATTGAGGAATTCTTAGATCTGTACGAGAGATTGCCCAAAAATCAAACGCAAATGCGTGCCAAGATGATAGTCCATATTTCAAAACTATTGACCGGAGTCGAAAGCCTGACATTAGTGCTCCCCGATTGGTATAGTGCACTTATGGACGAGAGCAGTCTGGTTCGCGCCAGTGCCCTGAAGGCATGGGAAGATGTACCATTAAAATTGGTGAAGAACTTTCCTGATCTATTCTTTGAAGCATTTTCTGTATTGCTAACAGACCCATATGTCATTGTGCATAAGTCAGCTGTCCGGTCTCTAAGGCATAGGTCATTCCCTGAAAAGAAGCGGAGCCTTATCAAACTCAGCCTCTTAAATCTGATTGTTTGCTACTCCCAGGAAAGAAAGCAAGAGGACTTCGTTGTAGACTGTATTGATGTCTTTGCTTCACTGTGCCTTTCGCCTGAAGAAAGAAAGGGAGAATTTGGCAAACTTCTCTTGGGAATTTTGCTCAGCCTGGAAGGAAGCGCACTGTATCATGCCGTTGATCAATTGCACTATTGCTTTGTAGATGTTCCTGGATTCGTAAAGGTGGCACTGAAATCAATTCGAGATGACTATACTCGTTCCATTTCCATAGACGACTGCGTAACCACAATCTTAAAAGCCCCACAAGCAGAGCTTCAAAATTGTCAAGATGACATCAAAACAGCTTTTAATGCTCTCAAACCATTTAAGCCAGAGGACTTTGTCGAGATTCTGCTGTATGCTACTGCATTGACCAAAGCGGGAAATCATTCCGCTGCAAGCTACTGTTTAAAGGAACTTCTGGCCAATATTCCAAAAGAAGACCGAAATGAACAATGGCGACTTGAAGTAGCTTTAGTTGCCGTGTCTTCCGCAATTGAACACGCAATAGGAAGCGGAGATGCGTTTCCAGAACTGACTGAACAATGGAGAAGCCTTCTGTCTGACTTGGAGAAAGAGAATGAGAAAAGAGCCAAACTTCGAGATTTTCCACCAAGCCTTTTCTTGGAGAGCTGAGGCTGCTTCAGCACTTACAGGGTCTCTGGAACCTACACCACATGATTTTGAGCACCTAAAAATAGCTTGTTTAAAGCTTGAGGAAATAATCTCCCAACTCGGTCAAGGTGATGTTGAGGATCAATATCGTGCATATCATACTGCTATTTCCATCTTTGTGATCTTGGCTGAGTGGAAACATGCCATTCGAAATGCTGAACCAGATTCTCAAAGGTTCTTGAATTCGGCGAAACTAAGAGCATCAGAGGTTGACAAGTCTTTTAAATTCACTACCGATGAACGCCTGAAAATGTTTTTGGGTCAAGTTGAAAGTCTCCAAAACATGCACGAATTGACCGTTATACAGAATCAGTTGAAACAATGGAGCTTGCCACTACCATTGTTTGCTAATCCTCAGGATCGTAGTTTTGAGGATTTTCGCGTTCCTAATTTAGAAGAGCCCGAAAAATTCGAAACGACCGTAGCATTCTTAAAATTTGATATTGATGGAGAACCAGCTAAGCACTGGAACTACCTTAAGCCAGGGACATATTACGACCTTACGATAGAAGTTAGGGTTGCAAATTGGCCTACACATGCACATGTTCTCTCATTAACACCTATAACTGTAGACAGCCGAGAGCAGGATTGGTTGCCTAGTTTCCGATTCGAGAAACCAGAAGGGAATGACCCGTTCATTTTTACTGGTACCAGTCGGGCGATTCTGGAAGTGGCTCATTCGTTCGGCTCAAGACCATACGAGTTCCTTTACGCGGTTGAGTTTGACGACACGAGCAATTGCCGAGATGTTGCAGTTGTAGGGCACCGCCGTCTGCTTTTGGAGGGCAGTGATGTTGCTTCAAACCCTTTGACTGGATTTTCAAGTGTTGATCGGCATCTCCTTAGCATTCGTAACAAGTTAAGAAATTTTCCTGGTTTACATCCGGATGATGTAGCTAACACAATGCTAATTCTTGGTGGATTAGGTAATATTGCTGCCCAAGCTCTGAAACAAGGCTTATTCGAGACTGGTACGTCAGAGCGACAATTCCAAAACAAAGTCAGTGAAATGCTTCAGAATCGTAATGATATCGGTAAGCACTTACAAGGCCACCCTGAAGCAGCGGGGGGGATTACTGATCTCACATTCCGAGACATCCCGATCGAATTAAAAGTCGAGAACAGCAAAGTTCTCTTTCCGAAGGATTTCTCCAAATTCTTCAATCAGACAGCTGCTTATGCAATCGGGCTAGGAAAGCGAATCGGGGTATTATCTATACTCGAATCATCACGAAAATCTGCACCGGTCGGCGTTGTAGAAAATGATATCGAGATATTTCCTCATCAGACTGGCCAGTCTACAATCGTAATTGTTGTGGTTGTTATCCGAGGGGGCTTTCCGAAACCTAGTTCTTACTCTAAGTAAAACCATTAATTTATGGTTAGAGATAAAGCAGCTTTACACAAATCGTTATATTCCTGGATGACCTTGTACAATTTTTTCGGTGAGAGCCAGTTGATTACTGATGACAAACAAAGTCCGCCCGGCTAAAGCGCGGCTTTCTGTGGGGTCTATGTTTGATGGCACCGTGGATTACCACCGTGCATTGGATGTATGGCGATCTGAAAGTTTTTACTAGGGGTTTAATGGCGAACTCCTAGCACAAATAGAACAAACAGGAGGAAAGCAACGGATGAATTTGGTAACAGTTAGAATTGTTGAAATATTGTTCCTCCTGAATGAAAAAAGTAGATTACATCCTATCTCTGCCAAATCTGCCGACTATCCCAATCGTTAGGAAATCCCATTGCAGATAAGGACTGAGGACAAGTATAAATTAAACCCTTTAATTCCTTACCCCATTTATGACTTGGTGCAACCTGATCCATAAGATAAAGTAAAATCACTAAGGTATTGTAAATATTGCGTGAATTGCTTACAAAATCATTGCTTAAAGATTGTCTAGGACTCGTAATTAAGATAGGGACAACTGTAAATTCTCTATTCCATAGACGGGAGTGATGGGCGCAGGTATTCCGAATCATCGCAAGGTGGTGTAGCCAAGATTCAAGAAAATTTGCTCGAAGGTTATAGGTGGTGGCGATAGCCGCTCTTGTGCCAGCAAATCGAATCGTTTTAAACCATCGAGATAATAATCCAAAAGACATCACTTCACAAACAACCCAAACAGGGGGTAACGGTTCAGTATAAGTCTGTTGAAAATGCTGGACAAAATCTTCTTCAGAACGATTAACTTCTCTCATTAAATCATTTAAGTTCCGTTGCCAAAAACGACGATCAAATAAGTTTTGATCAAGATGAGCATGGGAACCATGAAGATGTGCCAAATGATAGGCCCATTGGCTACGAATAGAGACCTCAATTCGTTCTATAGCATCAAGTATCAGTAAGCGAAACTCTCTGTCAAAAATGTATAAATCTAGAACATCCTGAAATCGAGTCCCTTCCCGAAACTGATGGGATGTTGAGTCTGTCTCAAAAAATAGCCAATAAGCCCTTAATCGATAATAGTTTAGATGTTTTAAGTAAAATTTTGCTTGCTCATGATCCTCGATGAGCATCCTCCTTGACTTTAGTAAACTCAGTTGTTCATCAAGAGTTTTGGGCAGTTTTGAGAAAGGTCGTGACATCCACCCCGAAAGAGAGTAACCCGCCTATTTGAGGATGTTGACACACTAGCCTTGGCGGGTTTTGTTAGCTAGATCGTAGCGTGTCATCTGTCAGCAGTCAATCAAAATATCAATGGCGATCGCCAGCATAATCTCTAGTCCTTTGATCCTTATGTTGGGGGCCATCAATTTAGATGATGAGGCACTTGCCCTAATGGAAGATGAGGAAATCCACCTCGACCCGACCATTAAGGTATTGAGCGGACATTGGAGTTCCAGGGAATAACAACCCCATACATTGGACGAAAGATAATAGCTCAAAAATTACTAGGGGTTTACAGTGATCGCCAACAGTCAGATTTAGCGGACATTTCCCCACCGTGCCGAGATACGTGTAAAATAATTCACTTGGGGCTGGAACCTATATATAAAAAGGGTTTTGGGCTTAACGTACAGTTTTTTCCCTTTTCTGTAATAACCCCTATTCAGGCAAAATTTACTGGGGGTTTAATGGCGATCGCCAAAAATTTTTGCTGGTTACTGATGGGAAGCAAAGTCCGCCCAGCTAAAGCCCGGCTTTCTGTGGGGTTTAAATTTGATGGCACCGTGGATTACCACCGTGCATTGAGGATGTTGTAGGCTATCTATTCATAATCAATCATATATTTCAAAGACGCAATTAAGATTTTTTAAACGGATTTTTTATAAGGGATATAAAGAAATTATAAATATCCGTGTAAAAGTTGATACACAACTGCAATAGTCAATCCTATCAAAGCTCCCACTGGGCCAAAGAAAAAGATTGAGGTCATCGCTAATTCCAAGGGTTTGTCCTGAACATTAGTAGAGAAATTATTGACAATGAAGATTGCAGCCATAACACCAAAAGCATAGCCTACCAATGCAGCAATTAATATAATTCCTATAAATTTGAGCATATTTATAGTTTCATTTAAACCAAGAAAAAAGAATAAACTTTGATATCAGGAAGGCAAGAATAAAGATGTGGTTCCCGGCACTTTATGGTCGTCGTCCCTCCCTTTTTTTACTGCCTCCCCACCACCCCGCCGGACGAAAGCTAACTATCAAGGCCTAGAGCCACCGACTAGCGGCCCCCCGAGTGGGGGCAAAAAAGATGGGCTTCAAAAATTACTAGGGGTTAGTTGGCGATCGCCAATGGAAAAGAAAAGCAGTTGCCTTCGGCATTGTTACTAGATTCGGATGTGCGGAAACCTCAATCGCTACAAACATAGTCCGCCCGGTTCGCTTCGCTCTCCCGGCTCCTGGAAAGATCGGCAACCGAGGAAGATAATTGTGGGGTCTATTTATTGGGTCGCTTCGCTCCCATTTTTTAAAGGAGCGCTCCGGCGCGCCCCCCTAACTAAATTACAGCAAAGCAAAAATATGATGGCGATCGCCGGGGGTCGCCAGCCTGCGCTTTTTCCGAACAGCAAGACAAACAAAGACACAAGACCGAATAAAAAGCAGATGCCCGGACAATTAGGAGGGGCAGAGCCCAGAACAAGAAACCAAGGAATAGTACTTGGCTGACCGCGATAGCTCGGCAGTGCAAAGCACCGCCTTTCTGTGGGGTTAATCCTTTTTCGTGCCCCCGTGGATTACCACCGGGGCATTCGGGAAAGCAAGAGGTCGCTTCACTTCGCTACGCTCCCAGCGGTTGCCTTCGGCGATCCGGATTTCGCTCTGTGCCGCAAGGGAGGCATTTTAGCACACCAGTCACTCCACAGTAGGTTGCCCATTTATTTACTGGTCGGGCTCCGCAGGCTACGCCCTCCACTCTAAGTGGTTGGGCTTAGATTTATTGGGTCGGTCGGACAAGCCTCCCTCCCGTCGTTCCGTTTTGTGGCGTGCTTTTTATTATTCTTGGGCGGCACAGAGCTTAGTGGCGCAAGCGCATTGTACCTATAGACG
>NZ_JADEWJ010000455.1:0-1300 GCF_015207725.1 Synechocystis sp. LEGE 06083 | reverse complement strand
TTACTACACCTGGCAACAGGCCATTAAAACAGCGATCGCCGACTGGCAGAGTTTTTTCCCCCTCACCATAGTTGAAAATACCACCGAGGCTGACATTGCCATTTTTTACCGAGAGCCTCCCCTGGCCCGTACAGTGGACCCGGAAACGGGCTTGGTTAGTTTTGGTCGAGCCCGCACCGCCCAGGCTAGCTATGAGTTTTATTGGACTGACACATCTCCTCCCCAACTGCGTCACCGCATGGCGATCGCCATCAAACCGGGCCTAGCCCCCCTTTCCCTCCAAGGTACCGCCCGCCACGAATTAGGGCACGCCCTGGGCATTTGGGGCCACAGTGACCGCGAAGAAGATGCTTTATACCCAGCCCAGACTGCCGATGTACCGGCAATTTCCCCTAGGGATCTAAGAACCCTATACCGGATTTACCAGCAACCCACCCGCCTTGGCTGGCCAGCACCGGTTACTGATTAGAAAACTTGAAAAAATTTTGATTCTTTTTTGAACTCGTTTGCCAAGTGCCATCTTGGACTTCAAACTTCCCCAGTAGCTGGCAAATGCGCCAAAAGACAATCCCCAAAAACTGAACGAGTTGGGGGACTTCTCCAGCCAAACTGACCTAGTTGGCAAAGGATTACATAGTCAAAGACTGAGCATTCTCTTCAATAATGGCAGCCAAATCCTTGAGGAAAGCCGCAGCGTGAGCCCCATAGATGACCCGGTGGTCACAGGTTACATTAACCGCCATTTGCCGTTTGGTACCAATTAAACCTTCATCATTGGCCACCACCTGGGGTCGGGAAGCGCCCACGGCCAAAATCCCCCCCTGTCCCGGTGGCAGAATGGCGTCAAACCGGTCTACCCCAAACATACCAAGGTTAGAAATGGTGAAAGTACCACTGCTATATTCCTCGGGCTGTAACTGCTTGGCCCGGGCCCGGTCCACCAATTCCTTCCAACGGCGGGAGAGGGAATAGATATCCACTTGGTCTGCGTTTTGTAACACCGGGGTAATTAAACCGCCATCCGGCATGGCCACCGCCAGGGCAATATTTATATCTTTATGGTAAGTAATACCTTGGTCTGTGTAGCTGGCATTGACAATGGGATGTTTTTTCAAAGCCAGGGCCACTGCTTTGGCCAACAGGGCGGTCATGGTCACCCCTTTGCCCTTGATTTGCTTATAAAGTTGGTCCAACCCATCGGTGGTGATGGTGTAGCCCACCCGGAACGTGGGAGCGGCCATGGCGGCCACCATATTTTGCACCAAAGCTTTTTGGAAAGTGGTCAGAGGCACTGTCTGAC
>NZ_JADEWJ010000098.1:0-11853 GCF_015207725.1 Synechocystis sp. LEGE 06083 | reverse complement strand
TCCTTATACTGCACCGGGGCCAGCATAATTGCCTGCTGGAAGAAAGGATCCGCTTCCTTTAATTTGCCGGTTTGGGCCATGACCTGGGCCTGGGCTAGGACTGGACGAAAATCATTGCTATTAACTTTACTGGCGGCTTCATAAATGGCGATCGCCTGGTCCGGGCGGTTTTGACTGAGATAAATTTCCCCCAGCAACAGTTGTAGAGAAGTGAGCTGGTCAGGGGGCACAGTACCAGGGGCTCCGGTTTGGGCTTTGATTGCCTGGGTAATGGCATTTTGCACAATGGCCACGGCCTCAGCGGGGCGCTCCTGTTGGGCATAAAGTCCACTGAGGCCTTTCAACGCCTGAATGTTGTAAGGGGATTGAAGGAGAATTTCTCGGTAAACTTTCGCTGCTCCGGCCTTATCTTCCAGTTGGGTTTTAAGCTGGGCTAACAGGATACGGTACTGCACCTGATCCGCCTTAATCTGTCCCAGCCGCTCTAAAGGGGCGATCGCCGCTGTCAGATTTTTTTGTTGCAGACGAATTTCTAGCAAGCCCTGGAGAGCATTGACGTTATCCGGTTCTCTTTCCAACACTAACTGATAACCCAACGCCTGATTTTCCAGGGGAGTGGCGCCATTGACAACTCCATCAGCAGCGGTGCGGGGTTGCCACAAACCCATCACCAGGGGCACCAAGGAAAATAACACCAGAGCACTGACCATGGCTCCAATGCCCACGTAAACCCAAACATCCCGTTGTGTTCTAGAAGTTGCCACCCCAATGCCTCCTCTGGCAAGATTTATCCGAGCCCAGAACAATAATTTAGATGGTAATGCAACCAATGAACAATTGTCCCGGCGATTTGGTCACACCAAATTAGACCAAAATTTTTGCCTTTCCAGCATAGTCGCTCTGGCTTGGGACGCCAATGTTGGAGCCCGTTGTCAGAATGGTTAAATGGAAGGGGAAATGTAAACCATTGTAAATTTAAGCTTTCTCGCAGAATTTTTGCCCAATTAATCCGTTGCCAGGGAGTTTAACAGTGTCAATCAAGTTAGTGGTGTTGGACATTGATGGCACCATTGCCGGAATATCCAATCAAATCAACCCCACAGTGGTGCAAACCATTCACCAGGTACAGAGCCGGGGTATCCAAGTGGCGTTGGCCACCGGCAGAATGTTCGGTTCAGCCCTGCGCTTCCATCGAGCCATCCAGTCAACTCTGCCTTTGATTAGTTACAACGGCGCCCTAACCAAGCATCCCCACAGCGGCACTGTTTTGAGGGAAAAACCCCTCCCCGCGGCGATCGCCCTAGAGATTTTGGCCCACTTTGAGCAACCGGATCTGCAACCCCACCTTGATGTCCACTGCTATTACAACGACCAGCTCCATGTGCGGCACATCACCCCAGAAACCCATATTTATATGGAAAGGTCCGGTGCCATGGCCCAGGCCAGCGGCGATTTACGATCAATTATTGCATTGGGTAGCACCACCAAAATGTTGGCTATTAGTCGCAATGCTCCCCTGATGGCCCAGTTGATGGCGGAAATGGGCCACAAACTCCGGAGCCAGGCTGTGCATCTGACCCAATCCACTGAAATTTACTTTGAAGTCACCCACGCCGAAGCCACCAAAGGCCTAGCCCTTAAACATTTAACCGAAGAGGTGTTAGGACTTGATCCCCAGGAAGTTTTGGCGATCGGAGACAATTTTAATGATCTAGAAATGCTGAAATATGCCGGAGTCGGAGTGGCCATGGGCAATGCTCCCCCGGAAGTACAAAGGGTGGCGGATTGGGTAACGGCGGACGTGGAAGCCGATGGCGTGTCCCAAGCCTTAGCCAAGTTCTGCCTAGATTCAACCCCAGCTCTCTGTTAATTGTTGGCCCAAAACTGAAAAGGAGCCTACCAATGGCAAACTCCCCTTCAGACCAAACAAATTAATCCACTTAATCCACAGGCAAAAGTCCCTAGTAAGTTTCCACGTGCCAGCGGTGTTCTTTTTTCATTTCCCGTTGGAAAGTGGTCCATTCGGTGCCATTTTGTTCCGCCAGGGCAGTGAAAGCTTCATCAATACCAGGCTCCATGCCTTTGAGACCACACATGTAGGTGTGGGTTTTGGGATTTTGCATCAAATTCCAGAGTTCTTCGGCATTTTCCGCTACCCGGTGCTGGATATACATCCGGCCGCCCTCGGCATTTTGTTGCTCCCGGCTGATGGCATAGGTTAAACGGAAATTGTCAGGAAATTCCGCCGCCATTTTTTCCAAATCGTCTTTATAAAGAATATTTTCTGATTTGGGAATACCAAAGATCAGCCAAGCTAGGCCCTTAAACTTGTAATCTTCGTGTTGTTCCTTGAACATACGCCACAGAAATGCCCGGAAGGGAGCAATGCCGGTGCCAGTGGCTAGCATCACAATGTTGGCATCTTCGTCCGGGGGCAAGAGCATTTCCTTCCCAACGGGGCCGGTGATGGCAATGTCATCCCCTTCTTTAATGTTGCACAGGTAGGTGGAACAAACCCCTTGGACGGTTTCCCCAGCTTCGTTTTGATATTCTAGTTGGCGCACACAGAGGGAAACGGTTTTGTCATCGCCAAAGTCACCGTGCCTAGTGGAAGCAATGGAATATAGGCGCAGTTTATGGGGTTTGCCCTTGTCATCTTCTCCGGGGGGAATGATGCCAATACTTTGCCCTTCCAGATAGCGTAGGTCACCCTGGGAGAGGTCAAAAGTAAGGTGTTGTACTTCGCCAATGCCTCCGTCCCTCACCAAAGGGTAATTTTCTAAAACTTTGCCAATGTAGGGAGTTTTGGGACGATAAATATTGACGGGAATATCGTCAGCTTTCTTTTCTTTGGGGGTTGTTGTCATGGTTTTCTTAGATTCAGGGGCTGGATTAGCCACCGCTTCTGAACCACTTCCCTCGGATTGACTGGGTTTAGCAATGCCCTCGGTGTGGGGTAAAGGCGAATCTCCCTCTAGAGGCTTAATGCTGACAATTTTTCCTCCCATCCGGGTAATGCGTCGCATTTCTTGGTTCATCCGCTTTAGGGGGACGGTAATGAACGTGCTGCCACTACGGCGGATAGGATAGTCTAAGCCATCAGTCATGGTGCTCTGACTCAGGCCGATTACCTCATAAACGAATAAACGATTACCGGCATCGCTCTGGCGGGATGAAGTCGCTACGTAACCGGGACTGTACATGGGTTAATTGCTCCCTACTCAATCAAATAATACTGACAGAAATTTATTGCAGTATTATCAAGCCTACCATCGTCAGGCGATCGCCGTGGCTGGGAGGAGCAGTGGGGTCAGAAGCGGAGATTTAGTCCTATTACCCTAACAAAGTTAACCTTGATAAAATGTAACCCCTGTATCACTTTCCCGGACGATTAAGCCTAGAACGAACTTGAATTAGTTCAACAATGGAGGGGCGCTCCCCTTGGTTGGGTCAATCTTGTAGAAGGGAATACAATTCTGATAGAATTCATACTCAGTATTCAGAGGGTCAGGCTATATCTCTGGCTGGAACCGAAGAGCGTTATCTGGGGTTGACTAAGATGACTAGATCTCAGGATTAGTTTTCCGTCGGCCCTTGACAGGGGGTTAACAAGCCCATAGGCTCTGGTTTGTCTCTCCAACACGCCATTTGGGGTGAGGAGAAATTTTCTAGGAAACCGGGTTAACAATCAGTTTTGCATTTTTGAGGGATGTTATGACCACACAGCTAGACCGCGTGGTTCTTATTGGTGTTGCCGGGGATTCCGGTTGCGGTAAGTCTACTTTCTTGCGTCGATTAACGGATTTATTCGGCGAAGAGTTCATGACGGTAATTTGTTTAGACGATTACCATAGTTTGGATCGCCAGGGCAGAAAAGCCGCTGGGGTCACCGCATTGGATCCCAGGGCCAACAATTTTGACCTGATGTATGAGCAGATTAAAGCGCTCAAAAGTGGTCAATCCATTATGAAACCCATTTACAACCACGAAACGGGCTTGCTGGATCCGCCGGAAAAGGTTGACCCCAATAAGGTGGTAGTGATTGAAGGTTTGCACCCCCTCTACGATGAACGGGTCCGGGAACTGGTGGATTTCGGGGTGTACCTGGACATCAGCGAAGAAGTAAAGATTAACTGGAAAATTCAACGGGACATGGCCGAACGGGGCCACACCTATGAAGATATTTTGGCTTCGATCAACGCCCGTAAGCCCGACTTCACCGCCTACATTGAGCCCCAGAAGCAGCATGCGGATGTAGTTATCCAGGTGTTACCCACCAGGTTGATTGAAGATAAGGAAAGTAAGCTTCTGCGGGTTCGTCTTGTCCAAAAAGAAGGGGTTAAGTTCTTCGAGCCGGCCTACCTGTTTGATGAAGGCTCCACCATTGATTGGCGTCCCTGTGGTCGGAAGCTAACCTGCACCTATCCCGGCATCAAGATGTACTACGGCCCCGATAATTTCATGGGCAACGAAGTTTCTTTGCTGGAAGTAGATGGTCGGTTTGAAAACCTAGAGGAAATGGTTTACGTGGAAAACCATCTCAGCAAAACCGGTACTAAGTACTATGGTGAGATGACCGAGTTGTTGCTCAAGCATAAGGACTACCCAGGCACTGACAATGGCACTGGTCTGTTCCAGGTGTTGGTGGGTCTGAAAATGCGGGAAGTTTACGAACAGTTAACGACTGAAGCTAAGGTTCCGGCTTCTGTGTAACTGCGACACCAATAATTACCTGACCTACTAGTCTGCATAACTTACTATCTTCGTGGTGGCCATGGCTGTGGTTCCACCACGATTTTTATTGGGGTTTGATTTAGGGAAAAAATCTTCTACCATCTAAGGCGGATGTCAGTGTTTGATATCCGTATATGATCCAGGTTGAGCTTACAGGATTGTCTCTGGGGAGGGTAATGATGCCATTTTTAGTGGTGGTGGTGGTGGTTTTATTTGCCGGAGTGCAACTTTTCCAATGGTTATTGGGGATAATTTTGCCCCTGCCCATTTACGTCATGGCCGGTGCTTTTTTGGCGATCGCCAGTAATTATGACAAGGGCATGGCCATTTTGATTAACCGGGGCCAGGGGTTATGGTCCCATCACCAAACCCCAGGGGCAACTATGACAGCGGAGTTAGAATCCCCCAGGGCTGGAGTTGATGAAATTGCTCATCCGTTGGAGTTGACAGCTCAGAAAGCCTTAAACGGTGACCAGGTCTCCCCTTAGGCTGGTAAAACTGAGGCGTTCGTCGGTTTCATCCACCACAATGGTTTCGCCTGGTTGGTAATCCCCCCGTAAAATTCCCTTGGCGATCGCCGTTTCCAGGTATTTTTGGATGGCTCGTTTCAAAGGTCGGGCCCCATACACCGGGTCGTAACCAACGGCGGCAAGGAAGTCTAGAGCTTTATCGGTTAACTTCAAAGTTAACTTTTGATCCTCCAAACGGGAAGCCAAAGATTGAATTTGAATTTGGACAATGGATCGTAACTCGGATTTTTGTAAGCCGTGGAAAATAATCGTTTCATCCACCCGATTCAAAAATTCTGGACGGAAGTTTTCCCGCATCACATCCATCACCCTTGTCCGCATTTCTTCATAACGACTATCATCCCCTGCCACATCTAAAATGTATTGGGAACCCAGGTTACTGGTCATAATGATAATCGTATTTTTGAAGTCCACCACATGGCCTTGGGCATCGGTTAAGCGACCGTCATCGAGGATTTGGAGCATGACATTAAACACATCGCCATGGGCTTTTTCAATTTCGTCAAAAAGAATGACGGAATAGGGACGGCGGCGGATGGCTTCCGTTAATTGTCCCCCTTCTTCATAGCCCACATAGCCCGGAGGGGCCCCCATTAAACGGGAAACGGCGTGTTTTTCCATATATTCCGACATATCGATCCGCACCAGGGCTTCTTCGGTGTCAAACAGATTTTTAGCCAAAGCCTTAGCTAACTCGGTTTTACCTACTCCCGTGGGGCCGAGGAAAATAAAACTAGCCGTGGGACGGTTCGGGTCTGAAAGCCCAGCCCGGGAACGCTGGATCGCTTCAGCTACCGCAGTAACCGCTTCATCCTGGCCAATGACTCGACCATGGAGCTCATCTTCCAAGTGGAGTAATTTTTCTTTTTCCGATTCCACTAGCTTACTGATGGGAATACCAGTCCATTTGGAAATAATTTCCGCAATGTCCGACTCCAGCACTTCTTCGCGCAAAAGGGATTTGCCGGAGGTTTGCTGCTCCGCCAGTTGGCTTTCTAGGGTTTCTACTTGCCTTTGCAGATCCGTTAGTTTTCCGTATTGCAACTCAGCGGCTTTGTTGTAGTCATAGTCCCGCTGCGCCTGCTGAATTTCTAGGTTCACCTGGTCAATGGTTTCCTTAAGATTACGGATTTGGTCAATGACAGTTTTTTCCGATTGCCACTGGCCGTTGAGTTTAGACTGCTCTTCTTTGAAATCTGCCAGTTCTTTTTCTAGTTTTTCTAACCGTTCCTTGGAAGCAGAATCATTCTCCCGTTGTAGGGATAACCGCTCCATTTCTAGTTGCAGAATTTTACGGTCAACTTCATCCAATTCCTCTGGTTTAGAGGTAATTTCCATTTTTAGTTTGGCCGCCGCTTCATCCACTAAGTCGATGGCTTTATCGGGTAAAAAGCGGTCACTAATGTAACGGTTTGACAACATGGCCGCCGCCACCAAAGCACTGTCAGCAATTTTGACGCCATGGTGTACTTCATAGCGTTCTTTTAAACCCCGCAGAATAGAAATGGTGTCCAACACATTGGGTTCATCCACCAAAACTTCTTGGAAACGCCGTTCCAAGGCCGCGTCCTTTTCAATATATTTACGATATTCATCCAAGGTGGTGGCCCCGATACAGCGCAAAGCTCCCCGGGCCAACATCGGTTTTAACAAGTTGCCCGCATCCATCGCGCCTTGGGTAGCCCCTGCCCCCACCACGGTGTGAATTTCATCAATGAATAGAATAATTTGCCCTTGGCTGTCGGTGACTTCCTTCAGTACCGCTTTGAGTCGTTCTTCAAATTCTCCCCGGTATTTTGCTCCAGCAATTAAAGATCCCATATCGAGGGAAATTAGTTTTCGATCCCGCAGGGACTCCGGTACGTCATGGTTAATGATGCGCTGGGCTAAACCTTCGGCGATCGCCGTTTTACCGACCCCCGGTTCCCCAATCAAGACAGGGTTATTTTTGGTCCGGCGGGAAAGAATTTGAATGGTGCGCCGCACTTCTTCGTCTCGGCCGATGACAGGATCTAACTTACCTTCCCGGGCCAACTCTGTTAAATCTCGCCCATATTTTTCGAGGGATTCATATTTACCTTCTGGATTCTGGTCTGTCACTTTTTGGGTTCCTCTAATTTGCTTGATAATTTCTGCTAACTTATTTTCTGTGAGGCCAATTTCTCGATATAAGTTTTTGCCCAGGCGGTCATCTTGGCCGTAGGCCACCATTAAATGCTCGATGGAAATATAGTCGTCTCCATATTTGACCTTGGCCGTTTCTGCATTGTCCAATAATTTATCAAGACTACGCCCTAAATAAATCGATTCACTTGGATTACTTAACTTGGGCTGTTGAGCAATAAAACTATTGACCTGGTCTCTCACCCGGGGAATGCTCACCCCAGCCTTATTAAAGATGCTGGTGGCCAGGCCGTTTTGTTCCAGTAGGGCGCTGAGTAGATGCTCCGTCTCAATTTGTTGTTGTCGATGCTGTTTAGCAATGTCCGGCGTTTTGGCGATCGCCTCCCAAGCTTTTTCTGTAAATTTATTCGGGTCTGTGGGTTGCATAAGATTTTCTATAGGGGCTGTGTAAGGACTACCAAATCAATTTTAGAGGGCGGAATCCAGCGCTAGGAAGGAGGGTTTTCCCGATGGAGCGGTGGGGTTTACCCTTGGCCAACGAACGGGTGAGAGTCTGGCCGAAGGATGCCAGAGGCCGAATTTGGCGAGGCAATGCGACAAAAATAGCCAGGGAGGGGAAATTTCTGCCATTCAGCTAGGCCCCAAAGCCCCTTTCTTGTAAGCTAGGGGCTAATCTTGACCCCTAAGCAGAATCAGAAGCTATGACTTGGAACGAGGGCTACGTCCTAGAAGTTAACTATACCTATGGTTTTTATGGCGAATTGAGTCCCCTCAAATTAGCCCTAGCCGCCACTCTCAAGTCATTAAAATCCCCCAATTTAGAGAAAAACTTTAATTACTGCGAACTGGCCTGCGGCCGGGGATATTCCACCAATTTATTAGCAAGTTGCTACCCCCAAGCTCAGTTTTACGCCAACGATTTTAACCCTAGTCATATTGTTGAAGCCCGCACCCTCGCCGAAACAGCGGGCACTAAAAACGTCCATTTTTTTGACGATAGTTTTGAAGAATTTATCAATCAAGATTTACCTCAGTTTGATTTCATTGTTCTCCACGGTATTTACAGTTGGATTACCCCCAGAAATCGCCTGGCGATCGTGAATTTTATTCGTCAAAAAATCAAAGTGGGAGGCATGGTTTACATTTCCTACAACACTCTCCCTGGTTGGGCCGCAGCCAGACCTATGCAAGCATTGATGCTCCGCTACGGACGCAATTCTTCAGAACCCATTCTGACCCGCATTGAAAAAGCATTAAGTTTCACGGAACAAATGCTAGAGTCCAAGGCAACCTATTTCACTCAAAACCCAATTCTAAAACCTCGTTTAGAAAAACTAAAAGAGCAAAACCGTTACTATCTGGCCCACGAATACTTTAACGAAGAGTGGAATGCTTTTTACTTTGATGAAGTAGCCAAAGAATTGGAGGAAGCGAAGCTCAATTTTATGGGGTCAGCCCATTTAATTGATTATGTAGATGCAGTGAACTTGTCTGCCGCGGCCCAAACCCAATTGTCCCAGGTCACGGATCCCATTTTCCAGCAGGTGGTGCGGGATTTCTTCCTCAATACCCAGTTCCGGCGGGATATTTTTACCCGGGGGCAACTTTCCCTCCTATCCCAAGAACACTTACAAGTTTTGCGGAGTCTCAGGTTTGCCTTGGTGACATCTATCAAATCAATGAAGTTTAAACATCAGTTTCCCTTGGGAGAAGTGGAACTCCAGGAAAAAGTTTATCGCCCTATTTGTGAAGCTTTGGAAAATGGCTCCTTAACCCTGGGGGAATTGCAAAAAGATAGTAGAACCAAAGATATTGCCTTGAACAGTCTTTACCAAGCCCTAATCATTATGACCGGCATTGGTTATACCCACCCAGCGGCAAGTGAAACAGTACGGAAACAAAGACAAAAATCCACCGATGCTTTTAATAGCGCCGTCAAAGCTAAAGCTATTTATAGTGATGAAATGAATTTCTTGGCTTCTCCCCTGGTGGGAACGGGCATTGTAGTAAATCGCCTCGAACAGTTACTACTATTGGCTAAGGAACGAAAACAAGACGGCCCCCAATTTATTTGGCAGGTGCTCTCTGGTCAAGGTAAAAAAATCATCAAGGAAGGCAAAACTTTGGAAACAGAGTCTGAAAATTTAGCTCATCTCGCTACCGTGGCAGAAAATTTCAATGGAGATCGCCTACCATTATTGACTAAATTGGGAATTAGCTAATTGTGCTTATTTTACTAACGGAACATGGTCACCAAGCATTAGCTGATTTGCCGTAACTACGGCGATCGATTGGCTTCTCCATCATTATTAAAGTGGAGAAAAGTTGCTTTTATTTTCCCCGGTAATGAAAAAATTTGTTGTTATCGATCATTCCCTTTGCAACCTGCAAGGACATCACTATGAGTGTAGTGTTGCTGTGGCAGAAGCAGCCCAAAGAAAAGGTTATCAACCGATTATCATTGCCAATCAAGCTCTACAGGAGTCTTTAATTGCTGGAGATATAAAAATCATTCCAGCTTTTCAAGTGGATTGGTTCAACAATCCGGTCAATGTCAAAAACGTAGAATCTGTTGCTCCCGATTCATCAAAGCAAGCCCAACCTTGGCAGGAACGGTGGCAGTATCAGCTTTATCTGTGGCAACAAGATCATCAAGAATTAAGAATATTTTTAGAAAAAGTAGAAGGTAGCACCCAACGATTAAAAGAATGGTTTAAAGCAGATCTTCGATCTTTGCGGTCTATACCCTTGACCAATACAGCTTGGGGCTTATTAAAAATCCTTTGGGGAGTCGTCCGTCTAGTTGCGAAAATTCCCCTAAAAATTGTTGTTAAAATTGTCAATAAATCCAGTAAATCTGAAGAAGTTTTTGCTGTAGAAACTAAGAGTTTTACCCAGACCCTAGAAGAGATTTTACCAGCGTTAGAGTTGACGACGGCGGATCAAGTTCTTATTCATACTTTTGGTATTGAACAGTTAGAGGAGCTATTTTATTTTTTAAATAACCATAACCGGGATAATTTACCCACCTACCATCTTTTATTTAGGCGCGATACCGAAGATTCATTGGTCATCAATGCCGCCGGAATGGGATTGAAAAAATGTTTAGAAAGTTTTTGCCAAACTCAACTCTGGCCCAGCAAAATTCGCTTTTACACAGATACTAAAGACTTGGTTCGGAAACATAATCAACTAAGTCCTGCAATTTTTACTCAAGTACCGATTCCTTTCCGCCAAGAAAAATTACAGTTAGAAAATTTTGATAAGCGTGTTGATAATAAAACTTTTATTCATATAGTTTATTTAGGTGATGCCAGGTCAGAGAAAGGCTATCAGCATTTACCCGCTTTAGTGGCAGACCTATGGACCGATTACCTCAAGCCTGGTTTGGCAAAATTTACCATTCAATCTAACTACAATGTGGCCGGAGGAGAAGAAGTAATCCTAGAAGCTAAGCTAAAACTTTGTCAGTATCCCCGCAGTGCCGTGGAGCTAATTGACCATGCTCTGGAACCCGATGCCTATTATCGTTTATTAGCTTCAGCAGATATGGTGGTATTGCCCTATAACCCAATGAATTATCAGCGCACCTCGGGGGTATTAACAGAAGCTTTAGCGGCGGGTAAGCCGGTGGTGGTGCCCCAGGGTAGTTGGTTAGCGGAACAGGTTGACGACACGAGGGCTGGCATTTATCCCAATCCTCAAGACTTGCCTAAGTCCGTTCGCTATGTGTTGAAAAATCTAGCTAAATTGAGGGAAAAAGCCGAGGAATTTAGCTACCATTGGCAGTCTATGCAATCCCCAGATTACTTTTTAGAGTGTCTGCTTCGGCCATTGGAAATATTACCTGTAAAAACGGTTGAAATTCAGTCTCAAAATTTAGCTATTGCTTCGATACTAGTGATGATGGCTCTGGATAAATTAAGTGAGAGGGATAATCTTAATAAGATCAGATATTTTTGTCGCTGTGGCTATGAAGTTTATGGCATTTTTTACCGCCGTTTAGGACAGGCTGACCCGTCGGAATGGGATTATCTTAGCGATGATTTACAGCATCTTGGCTTAAAACAATATTGGATTTTGCAAGACTATTATCCGCATGATGATTTTTACGATAGTTTTGCCAAAAATTCCACTAATTTATCCCCATACCAACGAGAACAATACTTACAGGATCATTACGCCCGTAAATCAACATTAATTACGGATTGGGTGCAATCGGCAGGCTTGATTATTCCCCTGGAATTACAAAATAAATTGGGAGAGAATATCGATTTAGTTTATGCAGATTCGTTCTTTTGCCAACATTACCTACCAAAGTTAGGCTTGGACCTAACTAGGCACTGTCCTTTTAAGGAGTGAAGTGGCAAAAGCCTCTACAGGTAAGTATTTCTGCAATTTCGACAGGGCGGTCAATGAAGCCCATGGCCATAGCCGGAGTGGTATTTTTTCCCAGACTTCCATG
>NZ_JADEWJ010000454.1:0-1309 GCF_015207725.1 Synechocystis sp. LEGE 06083 | reverse complement strand
ATTGTTCCCAAACCAAAACCACGATACACACTCGCTGAGTTGTTAGCAGCCTCTGATTATTCGCAACCACAGCCATCTGAGGAGCGTGAGTGGGTTGACGCACCCAGTGCAGGTGTTGAGTTAATATGAAGCGTGGCGATATTTTTCTTGTTTCTTTAGACCCAACAGAAGGACGCGAGCAACGAGGCAGTCGGCCCGTGCTGGTTGTGTCCCCAACAGAGTTCAACCAGGTAACCAAGTTGCCAGTCATTTGCCCAATCACCAGTGGGGGAGAATTTGCTAAACGAATCGGGTTTGCGGTTCCAATCACAGGCATAAAGACCACAGGTGTTGTTCGATGCGATCAACCTCGTGTTCTTGATATTGGCGCACGAAACGCTCGGAAGGTGGACACTTTGCCGGAAGAAATTATGGATGAAGTGCTTGCCAAGATCGCCCCTATATTCGAATAACTAATAAAAACAAAAAAAATTCATCAAATTGCCGTTTGTTTTGCGATCCAAATATCGAGAATTCAACCCCAGGTATTTGCGTTCAATTTCTGCTTGAGCTTTGTTAGTGGAAACAAAGAGAATTCGATTAAGCGGCACTTGCAGTCGGTTTGAAATTTGATCATAGAAAAATGGATCAGGTTTTTTCAGGCCCATTCTGCAACTGAAAGCACAGTAATCAAAATCCAAAAGCCACGGAAAGTTTATTGATTCTGCTTGTGCAAAGCTGAGGTTTGCGCAAATTGCTACTTTCTTATTGCGTGTTTTAAGCATGTCTAAAACATCCAAAACCTCACGATGAAGTGCCGGGTATCCAGCTTCTGGAGGGGTGAGATCAACACCAAGAGATTCTAAATCAACGCCCAGATCCACTAGCAGATCAGAAATCGGGACGTTTTTTGTCAGAAGCTTGTCTAAAAACCCAGCGCGAAGGCCTTCCGGTACGTCAAGTCCAGGTGGAATCATCGGAGGGGGAGGTAGAGCAATTAAAGTGTCGAAGAGATCAAAACAAACGGCATCATACGAAGCCTCCAGCTTGTCGGCTTTGTAGGCCGTATGCTCTGCCCAGAGACAGAACTCGATGACTTTTTCTTCCAGCTCCCACCAACCTGAAAGTTTGGAAAAGAGGGTGGCAAAGTTTTCTGGCCAATCCGTTGCAGGGGGGATATCTTGCCCCAACGCTTCCAAAAACTGGACGTAAAACGCGATGTTTTGTTCGTAAGGCGATTCAAGATAGCAGCTCCAACGGGGCTCCAAATCTGAATCCATTTTTTGGCGTCGGCAAATAAAATTAAAAGTGTGGATAAACCAATCTACAC
>NZ_JADEWJ010000453.1:0-1309 GCF_015207725.1 Synechocystis sp. LEGE 06083 | reverse complement strand
GGGCTACATCTTGTCCCACCACATCCACCACCACAGATTCCTGGGGGGCATTCTTTTCCTGTTTGACGGCTTTATTTTTCAAGCCAGTGAGAACCATTTGGGAAATTTCTGAGACTAATAAAGTGGCAATTAAACCATCGTCAATCCAACCAAGCACGGGGAAAACGTCGGGCAGAAAGTCGATGGGGCTGAGGAGATACACCAAGGAGCCAAGAACAATCCACCAGCGGTACCGGGGATGGTTGAGCATTTGACGGTACCAGCCGTAGAGGGATTCGAGGGAAAATTTCATGGGGTGCTATGGGGAAAGAATAGTTTAATTTTGGCAGATCCCCTGGGGTATCCGGGGGGGAAAACTCCCAGGGTTAGGGACGGATTCCTCTCCAGGGCTAGGTTTGGGCAGTGGTTTTAGGCATTGAACGCTGACATTGCCCCCCAGTCGGCAATAATGTATCTGTCGTCAACCTTGTCTTTGCCAGGCCCATGCTGATTTCCCGTGCCCCTGTCCGCATTAGTTTTTTTGGTGGGGGAACTGATTATCCTGAGTATTTTCTCCAGCATGGTGGTGCGGTCCTAGCCACGGCGATCGACAAATTTTCCTACGTCACTGCTAGCCCTTTTCTGAGCCACCTATTTGACTATTCCATTCGAGTTTCCTACCGCAAAGTGGAATTGGTTAAAAATCCCAGCGAGATGGAGCATGTGGTTTTTCGGGAATGTCTGAAATTCTGTGGTTTGGAAAAGGATATTGAGCTCCATAATGTGGCAGATTTACCAGCTTTTACCGGCCTAGGTTCCTCTTCTGCCTTTACCGTTTCCTTGCTCCAGGCTTTGCACTCTTTTAAGGGGGAGTTTATTCGTCCTCTGGATTTGGCCTATGAAGCTATTTATGTGGAAAGGCATTTAGTCAACGATAAAGTGGGCTGTCAGGATCAACTCATGGCTGCCATGGGGGGATTTAACTTAGTGGAATTCCGTAAGGAAGATGACATTGTGGTTAGTCGGGTCACCATGGCCCCGGCAAGGATGGCGGAGTTTGAAGAACATATCTTTATTGTTTTTACTGGCATCAAACGGCGGGCGGCCAATGTGGTGGAAAAGCAATTAAAGCGGGTGGGAAATAACCGAGAAACCCTCAAACTGATGCGTGCCATGGTGGACAAGGGTTGGGATATTTTGACCAGCAACCAATGCCTATCTGCCTTTGGGGAGTTACTGGACCAAGCCTGGCAGGCAAAACGGAGCTTGGATGTGGGCATTTCCAACGGCGACATTGACGGTATTTACCAACAGGGGCGGGAAGCAGGGG
>NZ_JADEWJ010000452.1:0-1311 GCF_015207725.1 Synechocystis sp. LEGE 06083 | reverse complement strand
GATTAGCCGGATTTTGTTCCCTCGGTACCGTCCGCCGTTCGGGGGTATGTTCCACCGGAGGAGTTGGGATTTCTGCCTTAGGAGTTGGCACTGGAGCCGGAGCCAGGGGAGGTAAAGAATCAAAAACCTCTTCCACCGCCTGCACTAAAGATAAAGTTTCCCCAGAAGGGTCCACTTCCTCCACGGCAGGGACTGGGTTCTCCACCACGACATCAGCAGTCAACCCGCCAAAAACTTCCTCCAGGGAAGGGGGGGGCTCCACTGTTTCAGGCTCCATGGGAGTTTGCTCCAGGGTGGGGAAAGCCTCTGGCTCAGGCTGGGGTTGCCATGGCCCAGTCATGGGCGTAGTGGGGGGAGATGGTTCTTCCTCTACCTCGTCCTCATCATCGCCAAAAAATAGATCCCCCAATACCGGAGCCGGAGCCGAAGTTAGTTGGGGCCGTGGTTCTACCGGAGGAACAAGCCTTTGCCCCAGGGCCAAAAGTTCGGCACTTGCTTCCCCTCCCCGTTGGCGATCGCCGTTTTCCAGCACTTGCTGAGCACCGGCCTGCCAATCAGTCAAAGCTTGGGTGGCAATGGTAGATAATTGCTCCGGGTTAGCCGTCAGGGCCTGCTGCACCGCTACACAAATGCCTTGGAACCCCGGTAAGTTGAGAATTTCCGCCAGTCCCAGGAAAATTTCCGTTTGGCTAGTCAAGGCCTCCCGCAACGATTCCGTCCCCTGCTGTTGGGCCGCCGCCACCGCTGCCATGCCCTCGGCAATGTCCACTTCAAATACCGACGCCACCACATCCACCCCTAGGTCAGCGGAGCTGGGCAAAAACTGTTCCCCTGCGGCCAAATGGGGACCCAGCCGTTGCTCTAGGTTAATAATGGGCCCCTGAGCACTCTGCCAAGCCGTTTCTGGGTCGTAGTACCCCTGGTCAATCTGTTGCTCCAACGGGTTCCGCAGGCAGTCAAATCCTTGCAATAAGAGGGTTTCCATAGTTTGGTCTATGGCCACATCTTCGTTATAAAGCGCCTTAAAAATATCCTCCAGCCGATGGGCGATCTGTTTGATGGTTTCCAGCCCTACACTGGCCGCTCCCCCCTTGAGGGAATGGGCCGCCCGCATAATGCCATGGACCATCGCCGCTGACCGGTCTTGCCCAATAGTCAATAGCCCCGTTTCTATTTCCTGCAACAGGGTGGGCGCTTCCTCAATGAAAAATCGGTAGGCCGGTTCCTCCAGGTCCACCCTTTCTGGCCCCAAGTTGGGTTGGCGATCGCTGGCGGGAATTGCTCCTTCCCCTGACTGGACCAGCATTGCCG
>NZ_JADEWJ010000097.1:0-12090 GCF_015207725.1 Synechocystis sp. LEGE 06083 | reverse complement strand
GGAGAAGTGTATAAGAGACAGATCAAATGATGAATAATCTTGATCCCCCCGCCTATGGGCTTGTCCCCTCATCAAGGGGAGCTAGGGGGGATATTTTTTGATCTGTTGCTGGCATTAATTTAGCGAAGTAGCATTGAAACCACTAAACAAATATCAATAACCAATTGTCATTACAGCAATTGGTCCACTTGCTTAGCCGTTTCAAAGAAGAAGCGGACATTATCCTCTGGGGTACCCACCAAAACACCATGGCCGAGGTTGAAAATATGCCCCCCCTGGCCTGCTTTGCGCACAGTATCTAAAATCCGTTCTTTGATAAAGTCTTGGGAACCAAACAAGACACCGGGGTCCATATTGCCCTGTACTTTCATGGCTTGACCCAGGCGTTGGCGGGCGTCGGCCATGTCCACAGTCCAGTCCACACTGACAATGTCCACCCCGGATTTACCCATGCGTTCCAGAATGCCGGCACTGCCGCTGATGTAAAGAATTAGCGGTGTATCGGGGTGGGTTTCCTTAACCAGCTTGACTACTTTTTGCTGATAGGGCAGGGCAAAGGTGTCGTAGTCTTGGGGGCTTAGTTGACCAGCCCAGGAATCGAATAATTGCACCAGTTGGGCACCGCAGTCGATTTGGTAACGAACATAAACGGCGATCGCCTCGGCAATTTTATCGAGGAAGCTGTGAAGAATGGCCGGTTCAGAAAAGGCCATTTGCTTAATTACTTTGTAATCTTTAGAGCTTTTGCCTTCAATGGCGTAGGCCGCGAGGGTCCAGGGAGCACCGACAAAACCCAACACGGTGGATTGGTTGCCCACTTCCTGCCGTAAAGTCCCTAGTATGGTTTTGATGAAGGGCAGGCTGGATTCAGGATCTAGGGGATGGAGTTGATCTACCTGGGCTTGGGTGCGGATGGGAGGGTCAATAATGGGCCCTTTACTTTCCACAATGTCAAAGGGAATGCCAATGCCAGGCAGAGGGGTTAGAATGTCGGAAAACATGATCACCCCATCGGGTTGGAAGGCTCGCCAGGGCTGGAGGGAGATTTCGATGGCCAAGTCTGGATTTTCTGACCGCTCCCGGAAGCTTGGATATTTATCCCGCAGATCTCGATAAACTTTCATATAACGGCCAGCCTGGCGCATCATCCACACAGGCGGACGCTTAACTACTTCGCCCCTGGCTACCCGCAGAAGGTAGGGCAAATCATTTGCTTCTGTCATTATTACTCCTAATAAAAATTCTTTGTAAAATCAAGCCTTTGCTAGCTTATCATTTCCCCCGCTGCCTCTAATCCTTGGCGATGGGGGGATTTTTTCTGCTCCCATCCGTTAATGTTCTCCCTTGGCAGCCAAAGAACCAAGTCCCAGGCAAATTAGGGCGTTAACCACCAAAAAGGCGATCGCCGTGGTGCCGGTGCCGATTAACCATAGGGGAGTACCAAGGAAAGCGGCGGTTAATAAAAAGACAGTTACCCCAAAACAAACCCCCAAAGACCACTGTTTGCCACTGGGACTGCCCAGCAATAGCAACAACAAGCCAATGGGAATGAGCGCACTGGCAAAAAATGGATTTAATAAACCAGTCCCAGGAAGACTGTTGCCCAACTCCGGCAGGGCACTGCCCATGGCTCGGAAAGGCCATTGGGGCAAGTCAAAAATGTATAGACCTTGCAGGAAGAATAGCCCCGAGCTGCCAAAAATTAATCCCCAGTTGAAGGGCCAGGTAAATTGCAACGGTAGATAAATCCGCAATAGGAATACCAACAGATAGGAACCCAACACCATGGCTAGTTTGGGCAAAAATGCCACAGCCCCGCCGTCAAACCAAAAAATGGGATTGAGGTAACCGTTGTCCCGTAACCAGCGCATGAAATCCCGGAAAGAAATTTGTCCCTGTTGGGCCTGTTTGACCGCTTCCCCGGCGTTGACATGGCCGGCACCGTAGTAGTTCAGACTATCGTTGGGCACAGAACGGGCGGAGGCTTTGAGAATTTTTAACACCGCCTCTGGTTCCGATACCTCTGCCACCGTCAGGCGATCGGCAGCCCCAGAAGATAAACCCACTTTGGCCTGTTGTAGTTGGACGGATTGGATCAGTGCCGCCGTGCCAGCCACATGGGGAGCGGCCATGCTAGTGCCCTGCATACCCATAAGCACCGGTTCCCTGGTATCGGGGTCAATGGTTTCCTGGAGGATTTTGCCATCTTTGCCGTCGGTGCTCCCCCCAGGGGCCGCAATGTCCACCCCAGCCCCATAGTTAGAATATTCGGCTTTGTTACCGGTGGCATCGGTGGCCGCCACACTAATCACCTTGGGGTAACGACCGGGGTAGGCCGCTGCATTTTGTCCTTCATTACCGGCCGCCGCAATGATTACCACCCCTTTGCTGTAGGCGTAGTCAATGGCATCGGCCAGGGTCTTGCTTTCACCACCGCCCCCCAAGCTCATGTTAATCACGGTGGCTCCGTTATCCGCCGCATACATAATCGCTTCGGCAATGTCCGCCACCGTACCGCCGCCGTTATCCCCCAATACTTTCAGGGGCATAATTTTGGCTTTGGGCGCAACACCTGCGACGCCGTACTCATTATTAGTGGCTTGGGCAATGGTTCCCGCCACATGGGTGCCATGGCCGTTGTAGTCCGTGGTGTCCCGGTTGTCATCTACAAAATTGTAGCCACTAACAAATTGGGTTTGTCGTAAATCCGGTACCCTGGTGACCCCGGTGTCAATCACCGCTACGGTGACCCCTTCTCCCTTACTCTGATCCCAGGCCGATTCCATGGCGATCGCCCGGAGATTCCATTGCTTGCTGTATTCAGGATCGTTGGGAACTTCCAGGGCTTGATAGATATAGTTGGGTTCGATGTAGTCTACTTCCTTGGTCAAAGGCGATCGGCGCAGACGTTTTAAATCTTCCCCATCGCCCTTAACGGTGTAAACATAATTTTTAATGGAAAAAATACTGTTAAAATCCACCGTCTTTTCCAGCTTCTCATCGATGGCTTGAATATCCGCCGTTAGGGTTTGAGTGGGAATATCATTTTTAAAATTAATGATCAAGCTATCGTAATTGCCGCGGTGGGCCAAACCATGGTGTTGGAGATAGAGGTTGAGGGCAAACCACAGACCGGCAAAGAACAGAATGGTGAGGAAAAAGCGTTTGATCATAATAAATGCGGGGAATGGGGCCCATTTTCCCGGGCGGAAATCGGCAAATCACATCTTATAGAGATAGACAAAACTTTGCCCGAGTGCCTGACTAATTGCAATTCTAATGGACGAACAAGGGAGATTGATGATCTTGGAGTTGCCAAAGAAGACTCCCATTAAGACCTCCAATCTAACGCCGGGAGGATTGAACTTGCCGAAGATTGCTGATTCCAAAAATCTGAGCTAAGTAAAAGCGGGATTAACTCTTTCCCACCTGCCCCATCAGTTTCTCCACATCGGGGTCATAAATGCGCAAATAATTCCAGTAATTGCCAAACACTGCCTCCACATAACCCTTAGTTTCTGCAAAGGGAATGCGCTCCACAAAGAGGTCAGGATCAGCGTTATTAAATTCCTGTAACCATTTGGCCACATTGCCCGGCCCCGCATTGTAGCTGGCCACTGCCAGGGCCGAATTATTGTTATAGGTTTTATGGGTGTGGTCAAAATACCAGGTGCCCATATTGACGTTATCGGTGGGATCGGTGAGGGAATATTCCTGCAAACCAATTTGGGGGGCAATCCATTCTGCTGTGGCAGGCATCACTTGCATTAACCCCGTTGCGCCCACGGGAGACTGGATATCCTTTTCAAATCGGGATTCCTGGCGAATTAACGCCGTGACCAAAAAGGGATTCACTTGGCGTTTTTCCGACCACTCAAAAATTAACTTTTGGTAGGGAAAGGGAAAGAGGGTTTGCCAATAATCCCTAGTGCTCCGTAGTTCTTCCCATTGTTTTCTCTGTTCCGGGTCCTCGGGATTGCGCAAATTTAACACTTGGTTGATGCCCTGCAAATATTCCTGTTGGGTCAATTTAAGCAGGGCTTCTGTAAAGCCTTCATTGACCGTTAGCTCCGGTGTGGCTTCCCCTTCTGCCCTAGCTCGAATTTCTGCGTCAAATAATTCGATCGCCTCTTGGTCTTGGGCCAGACGATATAACTCCCGAAAAGTGGGGGAACCAGCAGGGGGTAAGGGCCGTTGGTCCGGCACCGTCACCGGGGGATTGAGAAAACGCACGGAGTTAAAGTCCCCCACCTGCCAGCCCAGTAACACCGCCGATCGCCAAGCGTAGTAGGACTGGGGATATTTAGCCAGGACTGTTTCAAAAGCGGCCTTAGAATCGGCCGATCGCCCTAGTTGCTGGGCCCATTTACCGATCCAAAAAATGGCTTTGGGGGTAACGTCACTCTGGGGATTTTGGTTGGCAATTTCCTTAGCCCAGCGCCAAGCTTCGGTGTAATTACCGGCTTTGGCAAACTCCTGGGCCTGGCGCCAACGGTAATTAGCAGCGGCATCGGAGTTGGGATACTTTTGCAGTAGGGTTTGCCGGGCCTGTTGGGCTTGGTTAGCATCAAATTTCGCCAGCAGATCTATCTTGGCGGCCAGGGCAGAGGCCCCTTGGTCAGGAAATTGTTGCTCTAACTGCTGTAGATATTGCACCCCTTCCTTGGGAGGAACTAATTCCGCCAAACGTCGTAAGGCTAGGGCCGTTTCCGGACTGTCCGGGTAGGTGGCAATTAATTGGCGGTAATTTTCTTGGGCTTCCTTGTCCAGCTTGCTAATTTGTTGGGCCCTGGCTAAACGGTAAAGATTGCGGGCATTGCTGGGGGCCTTTTGGTAGGGGGCGATCGCCTGGTTATAGATGCGACGATACCAAAAATTTTCTCCTATGGCCTGCCAATCTTCGGGGGTTAAATGTTCTTGGTGGTTGGCTTGGAGGGAATTAATCACAGCGGCGGTGCGGCCATCGGTGGGATGATTTTGCAAAATTTGCCGTTGGATTTCCAGAGAATTAGGTTCACTTTCTAACTGCTGGTGGAGAATAGCGAGGGTGCGGGGATGGCCCGGATGGTCGGCGATCGCCTGTTGCCAATAGGCTTGATCCAAACTACCCAAATTTTCCAGGGCATTGACCACCACGGGGGAATCGGGATATTGGTCTAAAATGCTTTGCCAGGTAGCTTCTGCCTGGTCATTTTCGTTACTTAATTGATAGCCCCGGCCCCGCATCAGCAAAATATAGGGCGCTAACACTGGATATTGCACTTCCAATCCGTCCAAAACCCGGATGGCAGGGCCTCCCTCAAACTTGGCCAGCAAATCCCCTGCTAACAAAAACCGAGCCCTACTCCTTTCTAAAGACAGTTCTTGCTGATTGGCGATCGCCTCTAACCTACCCCGCCGTTGCTCTGGGGTTAACAGAGCCAGCCTTAGCACTTCGGAATCTTGATGTTGTTCCTGCTCGTAGGCTTTGAGTTGGGCTTCCTGTCGCCAGCCGTTCACCATTTCCAGAGCCCTGGGCAAAGTTAGGGCCGTGCCCCCCACCAACAGCACCAATATGCCTCCCAACCAGAGCCAGCGCTTACTCCGAAAATTTCCTCGGGTCTGGTCTTCCTCCGCCGGAGATTGGCCATTGTCATCCACCGGCAGGGCAATCATATTGTTCTGGTCACTAAGACCCTGGGAGGGGACGTTATCTAACCCCGATGCTCCATTAGGACTGGCGATCGCCGGGGGAGATAGATTGGGCAAAGACAACCTTTTCTTTGGGGCGGGACTACTGGTCTCCGTTGTTTCCCCCTGGTGGCCATCCTGGTTAGGCTCCATCTGCTCTGACGAAGCGTCCCCCATTGCGGTTAAATCCTTGAGATAATCCTGCAATTGGGCCTTTGATTTCTTGTGCATAATGTTGGAGTAATGCCAAACCACAACTCTACCTTATCTTTGCCTGGGTTTAACTGGGGAAGGTAGGCGGGGATCGGTCTGACCGGAAGTATTACAAGCATTTTCCCATCAGTCATCAGTCCTTATACCAATGGTAAGGAAAAGCTAAATTCACTGCCGTGGCCCAGGGTGCTCCTTACTAGTAAATTGCCCCCCTGTAACTCCACCAACCGTTTGGCGATCGCCAGTCCCAAACCTGTGCCACCAGAATAACGGGAACGGGATTTATCAGCCCGCCAAAACCGCTCAAACACATAGGGCAAATCCCCCGCCGCAATGCCAATGCCCGTATCGGTGACGGTTACCCAGAGTAGATTGTTCTTTTCTTGATCATTACCAAGGTGAGCATCAATGGTAATGGCACCGCTGGGGGTATAACGCACCGCATTCCCAATTAAATTGACCAAAATTTGCTCAGTGCGGTCTGGGTCGGCCAACACTGGCGGCAAGGGGGAAGGGGCGGCAAGGATTAACTCTGGCCCTTCCTCCAAGAGCTGGTCTGCAAACCGTTGTTGTAATTTGACCAACAGAGGATAAAGGTCGAGGGGTTGCCGTTGGATGGATAAATAGCCCGCCTCTACTTTGGACAATTCCTGCAAATCCACTGTCAGCCGTTCCAATCTCCTAGTTTCCCCCACCAATCGCTGGTAAAGTTCCGGATCTCCGGCAATGGTGCCCTCCGCCAATTGTTCCAAATAACCCCGCACCACCGTCAAAGGGGAACGTAATTCGTGGGTCAGGTCACTCACCAATTCCCGCCGTTGTTGTTCCACATCGGCCAAACTGTCCGCCATGCGATTAAAACTCTCCCCCAACTGTTCCAATTCCGGAATATCGCTGGGGGGCATGCGGCTTTGCAAATCTCCCTCAGCCAAATTTTTCGTAGCTAATTTCAGGCGATCGAGGGGTTGCATAATGCGGTCGGCGGCCAAAAAGCTAAGTCCTCCAGCGGCACTGGCCCCAAAAATAATCGCCCAGAGGGAACTGCGGTTCCAGGCAGTTTCAAAACCTCGGATCAAATAGGTTTTGGCAGAACGAACAGTGATAAATCCCTGACTTTCCAACTCTTCCAAGCGCAGAATAAACATGCGGGGGGAAGATATTTTCGCCAGGGAAACAAAACTGCCCAACCCTACTAGCATCACTAACATATGGGACAGGAAAAGACGGGAACCAAGACTGAGTTTAGCCATAGGATTAAGGTGGGCGGGGTTAAGAATTGACCAAAACTGGGGATCATTCAAGAAAAGCAATGACTCCCTCCCCCTGGCCCCAATTTGTCTGTAGCACACCAGCAAAGCCGTAATAGAATGGGGTGATTGTTTTGCTCAATTTATCCAGGTTGAGGCATCGAGGGGCAAAGATAGTAGAGTCTGGGGGGTTATGGGATGACTGAAAACTTCCCCCATCCCCGCTGGAACCTATTGCCTAGCATTGCAGACCTGAATAGGTAAGTTGAGAGTCCGCTTAAATTTTTGGTGTCAGGAGTTGATCGCATGAGCCTACGTCGTAATGCCCTTAAGGTTTTGCAAGAAACCAGTCGGACATTCTACATTCCCATTAGCATTTTGCCTGATCAGCTTCTCGATGCAGTGGCCTCTGCCTACCTTTGTATGCGGGCGATCGATGAAGTGGAAGACCATCCCGACCTCGATGCTGAGACCAAAGCGAGAATTCTCAATCAGATTAGTCTCAATCTCCAGAGTGCAACGGAAAATTCCCACAGCGACGATTTTATCCGGGGCTTAGACCCCTACCGCAACCTCCTACCCGAGGTGACGTTAAGGGTGGGAGAATGGGCCCTGCTGGCCCCCGAAAGCATTGCCCCCAGAGTGTGGGATGCCACGGCGGCCATGTCGGACCGGATGGCTTTTTGGGCAATCCACAACTGGCAAATCAAAACTGAAAACGAGTTAGACCAATACACTTTTAGTGTAGCGGGGGCGGTGGGTCTGCTGTTGTCCGATCTGTGGGCTTGGCACGATGGCACCCAAACGAATCGCTCCCATGCCATTGGTTTTGGTCGGGGGCTCCAGGCGGTAAACATTGTCCGCAACTACAAGGAAGACCAGCGCCGGGGGGTAAGCTTTTTTCCCCAGGGTTGGGAACTGGCGGATATGCATAAGTATGCCCGTTACAATTTGGCCTTGGCGGACCAATACACCAAATCTTTGCCCCATGGCCCAGCCCTCAATTTCTGTAAAATCCCCCTCACCCTGGCCTATGGCACCTTGGATGTGTTGGCCCTGGGTAAGGAAAAGCTCAGCCGCAGTGACGTGATGGC
Organism: Synechocystis sp. LEGE 06083; assembly: GCF_015207725.1. Taxonomy (NCBI): domain Bacteria; kingdom Bacillati; phylum Cyanobacteriota; class Cyanophyceae; order Synechococcales; family Merismopediaceae; genus Synechocystis; species Synechocystis sp. LEGE 06083. Next base: position 3,866 of record NZ_JADEWJ010000097.1, on the reverse strand, counting down.
TCTGGTCAATCGGGTTATTGCCAGCTAGGATTTAACCGATCCCGCCAGAATGCCCCGCACAAAGTACCGTTGCAGACCAAAAAAGACCATCAGGGGCACAATCATACTGATGAAAGCCCCAGCGGTTAACAAGTACCAATCCTGCCCCCTGGAGCCGACTAAATTACTCAGTTGGATGGTAACCGGGGCAACATCGGCCGTGCCGCCCAAGTAAATCAAGGCAACCAATAAATCGTTCCAGACCCAGAGGAATTGAAACACGGCAAAGGAGGCGATCGCCGGCATGGAGAGGGGCACAATTAACTTGGTAAAAATTTTTAGATGGGAAGCACCGTCCACCGCAGCCGCTTCAATTAGGTCTTTGGGGAGGGCGCCAATGTAATTGCGTAACAGGTAAATGCCCAGGGGTAAACCATAGGCGGTGTGGGCTAGCCAAACTCCGAGGAAGGTGCCCGCTAAGCCCAATTGGGCATAGACCCTTAAAACGGGAATGAGGGTGGTTTGTAAAGGTACCACCAGGAGACAGACCACCAAAATAAATAGCAATTGTCGCCCAGGGAAGGTCATCCAAGCAAAGGCATAGGCGGCAAAGGTAGCGATGGCGATGGGAATCACCGTGGCGGGCACAGCAATGGTCAGACTGTTTAAAAAAGCTTCCCCCATGCCGGAGGATCGAAGCACGTCACTGTAGTTACCAAGATAAAATTGGGTCACCTCTAGGGGGTGCAAAAACACTGTCCACCAACCGGTGCTGAGCATATTTGCCCGGGGCCGCAGGGAGCTAATAAATAGACCCAAACTGGGCAATGTCCAGATGAAAGCAATGGTGAGAATAGTGATGTGAATGGGAAGTTTTTGCCAAAATTCTGATGGTTGATTGGTTTTATTCATCCTCTGGTTTTCTTTAGTCATTAACGTAATTTCTCCTGAGCTTTAAAACGACGAACATTGGTGATCATTACCGGCACAATTAACAACAATAAAATGACCGCAATGGTACTTCCCCGGCCAAAGTTACGATAATTAAACATTTCCTTAATCATCAAGCTGGCAATTACTTCAGTGCCTTGGTTTCCGCCGGTCATGACAAAAACAATGTCAAACACTTTCAACACTAAAATCACCATGGTAGTACTAACCACTAGCAGGGTAGAGCGGATCATAGGGATGGTAATGCGCCAAAAAATTTGCCAACTATTAGCCCCATCAATCCTGGCCGCTTCAATGACATCGTCGGGAATGCCCTTTACCGCCGCCGATAAAATAACCATACAAAAGCCGGTGTAGAGCCAAATCATAATGGCAATGAGGGCAAAATTGTTCACCGACCGCTCCACTAGCCATCCCACTGGGGCAAAACCTAAGCTGGTCACAATAGCATTGAGCAGGCCTATCTGTTCAGTCCCCGCTGGCCTATAAGCATAGACAAATTTCCAGATGACGCTGGCCCCCACAAAGGAAATGGCCATGGGTAAAAAAATGATCGATTTGGCGATCGCCTCATAGCGGACTTTATCCACCAGGACGGCAATAATTAGCCCTAAACTAACGCTGATGCCTGTAACTAGTACTAACCACAGTAAGTTATTGCGAAATGCCACCAACATGGTGTGATCGGTGAAGGCAAAAACGTAATTTTCTAGTCCGACAAAATTCTTGGAGCGCCCGTCAAAAAAACTTAGGTAAAGGGTCTCTAGGGTAGGCAAAACTAAGTAGGCCGACAAAAATAGTAAAGCTGGGGTCACATAAACCCAAGGCAATATCCTTTTATTCCAGGGTTTGGGTAAGGCATTAATAGCATAGTTAGCCAGGTAGAATAAACCGATTACGCCGCCACAACCAATGGCGATCGCCAACAGAACATTAACAATGCGATAAAACAAATTTCTCTTTTCCTCCAAATAACGACATTGGGATAACTACGGCCGCTAACGGGGCCAACTCCTTTCAATGGTGTTTAAAACTTGAGTACCGTCGGTGCCGCCAATGTAGTCCACCATGCCAGACCAAAACGTCCCCGTGCCCACCGCCCCTGGCATCATATCGGAAGCATCAAAACGAATCACCTCCGCATTGCCCAAAATTTCTGCCTGTTTACGGGTCAGGCGATCGGGATAGAGGTTGAGATCAATATTTTTGTGGGGGGAAATATAAGCTCCCAACGTTGCCGCCACTTCATGGGGCTGGGGACTAGCCAAATAGGCCATCAATTGTCTAGCTTCCGGTGTGTCGTTAAACATGGCAAAAATATCCCCTCCCACCAAAATGGGCAATCCATAGGCTGGATCAATGGGGGGTAAGGGGAACACATCCACTTCTTCCGGGTTGAGGTCGGGAGGTAAAAAAGCGGTAATAAAATTGCCCTGGCGGTGCAGATAGCAATGGGGAGGATCGGTAAATAATCCTAAAATGGAGTCCCCAAAGGGGGTGCTCATGGCCCCCACCTTACCGCCGTAAATCATCTTTTCATTTTGGGCAATTTCCCCAAAGACGTTGAGCGCATTTTGCACCACAGGAGCGTTGAAGGGGATTTGATGACTCACCCACTGGTCATAGGTGGCCGGGCTAGCGGTGCGCAACATAATATCCTCTACCCAATCAGTACCCACCCAACCGGTAGCATCTCCACTTCCAATGCCTAGACACCAAGGAGTTTTTCCCTCGTCAACAATGCGTTGGCTCATGGCCATCATTTCCTCCCAAGTGCCGGGAACTTCATAACCGTGGACGGCAAATTGCTGGGGATTGAACCAAACCAAACTTTTTACCGAAGCTCGGTACCATGCCCCATAAACGGTGCCATCCACCGCCGCTAAATCTAACCAAGCCTGGTCATAGGCTTCCGCCATTTCCTCCGGGGTAAGAATTTCTCCTAGGGGAACTAATTTCCCTTCCCTGGCAAAATCCGCCATCAATCCCGGTTGGGGAAACATGGCTAAATCTGGGGCCCGACCGGAATCCACCCGGATGGGTAAGGTGGTGGCAAAGGTGTCGGTGCCTTCGTAAACCACTTCAATGCCAGTGGCTTCGGTAAAGGGTGCCAGGGCTTGTTCAATTTTTTCCTGTTGTTCGCCAATCATCACCCCAAGAATAGTCACCTGTTTCTTGTCTCCGTCTCCATTAAGCCCCGGCCCCTGGCAACTGGTGAGAACAATCAGGCTAATTATCAGAGTAGTGATTTTAAAAAATTTCATCGCAAAAACCGTAAAGCAACAACTCAATATCGATGCAGTCAATATCTTTGGTGTGGGAAAGTTCCACCTATACCATGCCTTGAAAACTGGTATGGGTCAAATTAGATAGATCTCTTTAACTAATTTGTCCGTTGTTAGGGGCGTTCAAAATCCCATTGCTCTGGTCTGGGAAAGAAATGGCCGGAAAATTCTGCTCCCCCTAGGGGAAACGAGTTACGATGGGGGCGACGTTTGCTTTGTTTCCGACATAATTCTATGGATGTCAAATTAATTTTGATTGGTCTAACAGCCTTGTTCACCCTGGCTTGTCTATTTTTCGGCACTAAGAATGGCTATTACGACACGGATAAATATGACGGCAATGGTTCGGCCCATTAGTCTTCCACCAGACTTCCGCCGTTATTTTGACTGATTTTGCTTTGCCCCCAGGGCCGATCGCCAAGCTTCCATGACTTTTTCCGTGCCGACCCAGGGCAAGGCCTTTGCCAATATATCTTTTCTTCCCTATGGAGTGGGTCACCGGGATGGGGGGGTTTGTCTGGGATTACATCTGGGGCCCTACAGAATTCTGCTCGATTGTGGTTTAGAAGATTTAACGCCATTGCTGACGGCGGATCCGGGGACGGTGGAACTGGTTTTTTGCAGCCATGCCCACGGAGACCATGCCCTGGG
>NZ_JADEWJ010000451.1:0-1333 GCF_015207725.1 Synechocystis sp. LEGE 06083 | reverse complement strand
TTAACTAAAAGAAAAAAGAATTAATTTTGATAAAAAAAGAAACGTTAATATCAGGAAGGCAAAAATAAAGATGTGATCCCCGGCACTTTATGGTCGTCGCCCCTCCCTTTTTTTCCTGCCTCCCCACCCCCCCGCCGGATGAAAGCTAACTATCAATACCCAGGGTACTGACCGGCGGACCCTCAATGTGGGGGCATAAGAACCGACTTTACTTAAGGGTTATCCAGGAGTTTAAAGGCGATCGGCATCATTGACCAGAAAGTGACCGATACCGGAAAACGACTCGACTCCATTGAAGCCAGGATTGGCAGGTTGGAAAAGTTTTACAATCCCTAAATCACGATCGCCTAATTTCAAAATTCCCGACTAAACTCTAAACATCCGGGGTATTTCAACGATACCAAAAGGATTCTAAAGTAATCACCTTTTTCTCTCTGTCACTTCCTATGTCTCTACCCTCTGAGGATATTGAACTCATCCTAGAAACCCGCAAGATTGCTCTGGATGCCCTCAATCATCGCAATTTTGACCAAGTTAAACCCTATCTCCATCCCGATTTCACCATTACCACCGTAGATAATCAGGTGTTTCATGGCGTGGAGGATTTTCAACGTTATTGGGAAAATCAATTTCAGACGAACATTAAGAGCATCACCATGACTCTGGATGAACACACTGATCGCATCCTGCTCGCTCCCAATTTAGAAGTAGCCTATGGGGCCGCCACCTCGACCTTTAACTTCAAAGACGGGAAAAACAATGATATGCCTCTGCGTTGGACAGCGGTTCTGCAAAAAGCAAATCACCGATGGCTAATTCAAAGTTTACATTTTTCCGCTAATCTCCTCGATAATCCGGTACTGGCGGTAACACAAAGTGCAATGCGATGGAGTGCTTTAGTGGCAGGGGTTGTTGGCATTATTGTTGGGGCGGCGGTTATCTGGTTTTGGAAACCCTAACCCTCAGGCCTGGCCTTTCAGAACCTTTTTAATTATGAACCCGAACTTCAGGTGCGATCGCCGTCTCCCGTTCACACTGATGGTGCTGTCCGTCTGGGCCTTTGTGAGCTTGCTCCATTGGCAACCCTGGAGTAATGTCCTGTTCTTTGGTGTTGTAGCGATCTTTGCTCTCTATGGCGGACGACTAATGAGAGCGCAAATCCCCACCCCAGCCGTAAGCGACCCCACCAACCTGCCCCCCTTCACCGTCTCGATTTTAATTCCAGCACGCAATTGAGCCAATGTACTTAATCGCATCGTAACAAGTATTTTTGCCTCGGATTATCCCGCCTCCCAAATAGAAGTATGGGTCATTGACGATGGCAGTCAAGATC
>NZ_JADEWJ010000450.1:0-1338 GCF_015207725.1 Synechocystis sp. LEGE 06083 | reverse complement strand
GAATACGTGGGGGTTTTGTTAGCCCTGGCCCGGTTGAATGGCATTGCCTGTCGCACCGCTGGCCGCTATAAATGCCCCCCTCATCCCCTCCAGCGTAATTTGCCCATGGAACCGGACTTCAACCATGTTTGGTTTGAATTTTATCTGCCCGGCATCGGTTGGTTGCCTATGGAATCTAATCCCGACGACACCAATGATGGTGGCCCGTACCCCACCCGTTTCTTTATGGGTCTGGCTTGGTACCACGCTGAAACCGCCAAGGATGTGCCCTTTGAGCAGCTACTGAGTCAGGGTATTCCCGTCAATAAACAGGTGGTTTCCATTGGCGAACTGGCCATTAACCATGTGCAATTCACCATCCTGGAGGAACTAGACCCGGCGGTGCATTTGGCTGATTAATTTAACTTTGGTAAGAGGGAAACTTCCTCCCCTGTCTACGAGGTAGTGCTGGGAATATTCCCCCGCTCTTTAATGCCTGGTATTTACAGAGATGTTAGGGCCGAAGCAATGTTATGGTGATTCACTGTCAGTAGCATAGGTAGCGTAGGCTTCAGGGGCTAAACCATGGAGGATAATAGCGTCATAACTCCGGAAATTGAACAATTAATCCAAGCAGTGGAAACCGCAGACTCGGCGGCCAAGTTAGTGGGGGCAGTGCGAGCCCTGGCGGCCACCCGATCGCCGTTGGCAGTACCCCAATTGACCACGGTGTTGCGTTACAACAATCCAGGGGCAGCGGTGGCGGCGGTAGATGGACTGATCCAAATCGGGGACGCGGCCATGGCCCACTTGCTGGCCAATATGGATGGCTACAATTATGGCGCTAGGGCCTGGGCCACCAGAGCCTGTGCAGGCATTGGTGATCCGAGGGCATTGGCTTTGTTGCAGGAAGCGGCCCTGACGGATTTTGCCCTCAGTGTGCGGCGGGCGGCGGCCAAGGGACTAGGTTTTCTCCGTTGGCAATCCCTACCCCAGGAAGAACAGAAGACAGTACAAAAAGCCATTTATGATACCCTACTCCAAGTTTGTGAAGATCCCGAATGGGTAGTGCGCTACGGGGCGATCGCCGGTCTAGAAAATTTAGCTACCCAGGCCGTCGATTATCGCCAACCCCTCACAACATTTCTCCAAGCCTTATTGGAACGGGAACCAGAGGCGATCGTGGGGGAACGCATTCTTTTGGCCCTGGAAAATATCAGCCCGATGTAAACCCTGTAGAGCAGATTTAAGCTTCCACTGCAGGGATTGTCAAAACCTAGACCCAGATTGGCCATACACTGGAACGAAAAATTTCCAAATTAATTTACCCAGCAAAGATGGCCATCAACACTTTCACCA
>NZ_JADEWJ010000449.1:0-1345 GCF_015207725.1 Synechocystis sp. LEGE 06083 | reverse complement strand
CAGGGGCTGGTCCAAGACAAAATAATCCCCTACTTTTTCCGCCAACACCGAGGGAGCAAAGGGTCGAAAAGATTCCCGGTATTTAATTTTCAAATTCATCACCGATTGCATGGTGGTATTGCGTGGATCCCCCAGGATCGACCTTCCCCCCAAAGCCCTGGGACCAAATTCCATGCGCCCTTGGAACCACCCCACCACATTGCCTCCGGCGAGGATATGGGCCACTTTGTCGAATAAATCCCCATCAGGATAATAGTCGTACACAGCTTCCACGGCAGGGTCTTTGAGATAGGCTTCAATGTCTTCGTTACTGAAACGGGGTCCTAGGTAGGAACCGGCCATGGCATCGGGCTGGTGCGCCGTCCTGTCGTTTTGTAAATACTGGTACCACACCGAAAGGGCAGAACCGATCGCCCCCCCTGCATCCCCAGCGGCGGGTTGAATCCAAATATTTTTAAATTTGCCTTCCCGCAGTAAACGACCATTGGCCACACAGTTGAGGGCGACCCCCCCAGCTAAACAAAGATTTTCTAAACCGAGTTCTTCATACACCGTATTACCGAGGCGCAGCACCACTTCCTCTGTCACCACCTGAATGGAGGCGGCAATGTCCATTTCCCGCTGGGTTAAAGGACTCTCTGGCGATCGCCGGGGCGCACCAAACAGGTCGGCAAACTTTTTATTGGTCATGGTTAGACCGGTGGCATAGTTGAAATAGGCCATGTTGAGACGAAAGGTTCCGTCTGCCTTGAGATCCAATAAGTTGTCTAAAATTAGATCCACATATTTGGGTTCACCGTAGGGAGCCAAACCCATGAGCTTATACTCGCCGGAATTAACCTTAAAACCCGTGTAGTAGGTAAAAGCAGAGTAAAGCAGACCGAGGGAATGGGGAAAGTGAATCTCCCAATGGGGTGTTAACTGGTTACCGTGGCCAGACCAAAGGGAAGTGGTGGCCCATTCCCCTACCCCATCCATACACAACACGGCGGCTTCGGTGAAAGGGCTGGGGAAAAAGGCAGAGGCGGCGTGGGATTGGTGATGCTCGTTAAAAAGCAAGGGGGGCAGCTCTTTAGTCTGACAGTCGCCCAGTTCCGCCAGAGCTTTTTTCAACACAGTCTTGAGATAAAGTTTTTCCTGCAACCAAGCGGACATGGCCGCAATGAAAGACCGCAGTCCCCTAGGAGCAAAAGCTAAGTAAGTTTCCAATAACCGTTCAAAGGTCACCAAGGGTTTTTCGTAAAAAACAATGTAATCCACTTCCTGGAGGCTAATTCCTCCTTCGGCAAGGCAGTAGTTGATACCCTGGGAGGGAAAAGCAGCATCGTGTTTCTGTCTCTTATAC
>NZ_JADEWJ010000448.1:0-1351 GCF_015207725.1 Synechocystis sp. LEGE 06083 | reverse complement strand
GTCACTGCTAGTGATGGCGTTAATCCTGCTACGGAGCAATTGGTTAACTTGGCTATCAACAATCTAGATGAAATAGCTCCTACCATCAAATCAGGCGATACCGCAACACCCATTGATGAAAACAGTGGAGCTGGTCAGGTAATTTATCAAGTAACAGCGGATGATAGTGCGGATATCAGTGGGGGGGTAACCTTTGGTTTGAAGCCAGGGGATGATGCCACATCTTTCAGCATTGATTCCACAACGGGGAAAGTTACCTTAATTGGTAATCCAGATTTTGAAACGCAATCTAGCTATAAATTCACAGTCACTGCTAGTGATGGCGTTAATCCTGCTACGGAGCAATTGGTTAACTTAGCTATCAACAATCTAGATGAAATAGCTCCTACCATCAAATCAGGCGATACCGCAACACCCATTGATGAAAACAGTGGAGCTGGTCAGGTAATTTATCAAGTAACAGCGGATGATAGTGCGGATATCAGTGGGGGAGTAACCTTTGGTTTGAAACCAGGGGATGATGCCACATCTTTCAGCATTGACTCCACAACAGGGAAAGTTAAGTTAATTGGTAATCCTGACTTTGAGACTAAACCTAGTTATAAATTCACCGTCACTGCTAGTGATGGCGTTAATCCTGCTACGGAGCAATTGGTCAATTTAACTATCAACAATCTAGATGAAGTAGCTCCTATTATTACTTCTGGGAACATTGCAAAGGCAATTAACGAAAACAGTGGAGCTGGTCAGGTAATTTATCAAGTAACAGCGGATGATAGTGCGGATATCAGTGAGGGAGTAACCTTTGGTTTGAAACCAGGGGATGATGCTGATTTATTCACCATCAATCCCATAACTGGACAAGTAATCCTAACTGAAAACCCAGATTTTGAAACGCAATCTAGCTATAAATTCACTGTCACTGCCAGCGACGGTGTTAATTCTGTCACTGAACAAGTCGTCAATTTAACTATCAACAACCTCGATGAAGTAGCTCCAACTATTACATCGAGCGATACCGCAACACCCATTGATGAAAACAGCGGAGCTGGTCAGGTAATTTACCAAGCAACAGCGGATGATAGTGCGGATATCAGTGGGGGGGTAACCTTTGGTTTGAAACCAGGGGATGATGCCACATCTTTCAACATTGACTCCACAACAGGGAAAGTTAAGTTAATTGGTAATCCAGATTTTGAAACGCAATCTAGCTATAAATTCACCGTCACTGCTAGTGATGGCGTTAATCCTGCTACGGAGCAATTGGTTAACTTGGCTATCAACAATCTAGATGAAATAGCTCCTACCATCAAATCAGGCGATACCGCAACACCCATTGATGAAAACAGTG
>NZ_JADEWJ010000447.1:0-1359 GCF_015207725.1 Synechocystis sp. LEGE 06083 | reverse complement strand
GTGCACACCCCCCTCATAACTGGCGGTCTGCTCACCGCCGTGATGTTAGAGTTCGTGGATGTCATGAAGGAATTGCCCGCTACGTTCGTAATTCGTCCCTTTAACTTTGACACCCTTGCCATCCGAGTCTATCAATATGCTTCCGATGAAAGGCTGATTGAAGCCGCCGCCCCGGCCCTAACCATTATTTTGGCGGGGATGTTACCGGTGATTTTCCTCAGTGTACAAATTGCCCGTTCCCGCCCCAGCGAGGGACAAAGTTGACGGATAATTTGTTCAAATTCCGTTTGATTCCAACTTTTTAACCATGAAATTGTTATTTGTTTGCTTGGGAAATATTTGCCGATCGCCAGCGGCGGAAAATATTATGAACGCCCAGATTGACCAAGCGGGCTTAGGGGGACAAATTATCTGTGACTCTGCGGGTACTTCCAGTTACCATGTGGGGGACTCTCCCGATCGCCGTATGACAGAAAGTTTGAAAAAACGGGGTTATCGGGTACAGGGAAGGGCAAGACAGTTTTTTCCAGAAGATTTGGCAGAATTTGACTTAATTTTAGCCATGGATCGGGATAATTATCGCAATATTCTCGCCCAAGATCGCCAGGGCAAATATAAAGATAAGGTAAAAATGATCTGTGATTATGCAGAAAAATTTGGCGATCGAGAAGTCCCCGACCCCTATTACGGCGGACAAGCCGGTTTTGAGCATGTGATTGACTTACTAGAAGATGCCTGTGGCCATTTGCTCACCAGTTTGGGTAAGGAATTGGTCAATTAGTCCCCATTCCATGGCTCATTTGGTTACCGGATTTCCCTTGACTAGTCTGTGGGAATTTGAGGCCCATTCGAGTATGGCTGGTATTGCTCCCCTGGAGGGTAAAATTAGCAAGCTTTTCTGTTTGAAATTATAGGTTTTCCTTAATGGCATGAGTTCTTCCTCTCCCATACACCGTGAGGTCATTGGCATTGACATTGGTGGTTCCTCCATTAAGTTTGGCCGTTTCCTGGGCAATGGAGATTGCACCGAATCCTTGGTTTTACCAACGCCCCAACCGGCTTTGCCCAAGGCGGTTTATGCCCAGTTAGCCCATGGCATTGACCTATTAAAAAATTCAGCTTGTGTGGCGATCGGCGTCGGTATGCCGGGGCCTGCGGATGCGGCGGGGCGGGTGGCCCAGTTGGCCATTAATTTACCCCAGTGGCACGACATTCCCTTGGCGGATTGGTTGGAAGACCATGGGCAGTTGCCGACGGTATTGGAGAACGATGCCAATTGTGCTGGTTTGGGAGAAGCTTGGCTGGGAGCGGGCAGGGATTACCGTAATTTTATTTTGCTTACCCTTGGTACGGGGGCTG
>NZ_JADEWJ010000446.1:0-1365 GCF_015207725.1 Synechocystis sp. LEGE 06083 | reverse complement strand
TCTCCCCTTCCGTAACTTGAATTTGATTTTTGGCGGCGGTGATGGTCAGTTGGTCGGCGGGGTAACTTTGACCATTGATCACCACCATGGCCTGGGGCTTACTGTCCAATAGTACACTTTCCAGGTAGGGCAATTGATAACCCTGCTTTTTTAAATCTGCCAGCAACCAACGGCGCACCAGGGGACTGTCATATACGTCCCGTTTGGCCCACACTTGCCAACGCCCTGGTTGGGTAACTTCCACTGCAATACCTTGAGCTTGCCAGCGGAGGGCATCGTCCTCTGCCGTTTCAAAGGTGGCATGGTCCCCCAGCACCAATACTTCCGCCAATTTCCTCGCCACGGCCCGGCGGCTAATGGCAATGGTGCCCTGTTTGCTCTGGAGGGTGACCTTTTCTCCTTGGTTATTAACTGCGGTAAAGGTTAAGTCATCGTTGCCCACCCCGCTGATGGTGAGTTGGTCTCGGTCTTCGTCCCCAAAGCGTTGGACTACCCCCACCTGGAGCAGAACATCCTTGGCGAGGCTGGGTAAAGCTCCTCCAGCTACTAAACCCAGGGCGATGACGAAGCCACCCACACGTTGGACAGCAACCTTCAGTAAGTTACGGGGGGGGGAAATAAACATAAACAATCAACGGCGATCGATATTGGCTAGGGGATCAAAGGCAATCTAGCATCCTAACCTATCATTTTTGCTCCGTTATCTGGGGGTCAGGGGGACAGTGGCCCAGGGCTAACACCGATCGCCAAAGGGTTTGTGTTATTTTGGGGGAACTGTGTAAACAGCCTCCCGTACCGGCATTTTTCTTCACTTTGCCCTGCTGGAGACTGGGACCGTCAAAGTTTTTCTGAATGGCGATCGACCTATGGCAATGGATTTACCCCTCAGGTTAAGCAATGCTCCCTCATTGGGCCAGGTATTCACTCCGGTCAATGTGGCTATTTTGAGTTCCCTCGGCATCCATGGCTTTATTTTGGGCTTGGCTTTACCCCATTGGCAATGGCAAGAACCCACTGGGGACGACCTGGCAGACCGCAATCCTGTGGGGGTGATCGAATTAACTCCGGCTGAACAAAGTCGTTTACCAGAAACAGATATTTTTTCCGGCAGTGCCTTGTTTCCCACTGCTCCCGGTGGCAGTGACCCCGGCACCATTCCCGCCGACCCCAATTTGCCCACTCCCCCCAGTGGTGACTATAACTATTCTCTGCCTCCGGGCCCGGGCATTATGCCGCCGCCGCCGGCCATGCCCAATTTACCGGCTTACCCCAATTTGCCCCCTTTAACCAGCTATGGCAATTTGAGTCGTTTGCCCATTACCAATCCCCCCATTCCTTCCCTACCCCAGTTACCTTCCCCTAGGC
>NZ_JADEWJ010000096.1:0-12685 GCF_015207725.1 Synechocystis sp. LEGE 06083 | reverse complement strand
GCATAATCAAATTCCCCCGCAAAGGGAGTTTCGGCACTATCAGCGGGCAAGATTTTAGTCCGACCGAGCGGAAAGCCCAACCAACTAAGGGGCAAATTAAGGGGAAAACTCCACTGTCCTGGGGCCACATACACCGTTGCTTCTGGACAATGGCGGGCCAGGGAAGGTACATTGGCCTTATGTTCCAACCCAGAAATGGTGGGTAGGATAATATATTTGACTGGGCCATATTTGGCCGTTAGTTGCCCCAACAATTGCAAACATTCTTCCGTGGGAGCAATGGGAGAGTAAACTAGCAATCCCCCCGTATTCAGGCGCACCACCGTCATGCGGATGGGTACTACCACATAAAAAATTCCCTGTACCTGCTCCAACACCCAAATGGTGTCCGGTACCACTTCCCGCAACAAAGTTTGCCTTTGGCTGTAGGGATAAATGGGCACCAGATACCAGTAGGGCCAGGTCTGACTAGGACTAGGTTGGGAAGATCGGGAAAGGGATTGCCGCATCGTCACCGAGGAGGATGAAAAATTGAAAAATTATTCAGATTTGGAAAAACCTAAGCCATTTTCTGCGCCGTAGCGCTCCATAAAGCGCATAAACCGGTCCCATTCCGGTTGGGAATTGAGGATCACCGTAGCTTCGATCGCCGTGGGACGGCCGTTGATAAATTTACCCTTTACTTCCCTGGTGATAATTTCCCCTTCGTCGTCGATTAAATACATGCCGGTAATATCATCGGTGCTTTCTTTCGCTAGAATTGTCGGTTCCAAGAAATAGAATTTTGCCATGCCGGACTGCCCATTCTTCGACTTGCTGAGGCGCACTTCTGGGACAACGGTTTCTGCAACTCCCTTGGAAAATTGAATTTCAGCCATGTTTTTTTACCTTAATGACATTAATTTCGTTAACTTCCCATCATGGCATAGATCCCGGTCGTGGCCGAAAAAACACCCCCATGGGACTACTCGAAACCCAAGTTCACCACCTGCTCAAAGCCCAACAGCGCCAACAAACCATTCCCCCCTGGCCCCATTCCTTGACCATGGGTCGTTTGGTGTCCCGGGCTCTGCGACTACGGCGATCGGCTCTGATCCAAACCGGTTGTTTACCCCCCACCTACGGCCCCAGTTATCTGTTGCCCTGTTTGCTCAGTGATCAGCCCGTTCGTTTGGTCACCACCCCTAAACGGCAGCAGGATTTAGAAACGGTGATTTTGCCAACTTTGCAAACGGCCCTACAAAGCAATGATCCTGATTTGGTCATTACCTGGCCGGAAATTCTTACTCCAGACCAATGGTTGCAGGAAAATTTAGCGTCATTGCCCAATACTGTCCCCGCCCTCACAGCGATCGAGCAGGTGGAACATTTAGAAGATTGGACAAGGGATTTTCTTTCCCATCACCTAGATTGGAATACCCTCCAACCCCTCTTTGCCCAAACTCCCCAGAGTCAAGACCAAGTTCTAACCCATTGGAGCCGCCTCAGTCAGTCCCTCTTCGCTCGTCCCATCAATCCCCATGGTTTTTATCCCCTTGATGGAGAAGAACTCCAAGACCTCAACCAAGCGGTGATGGAACAATTAGCCAATCGCCAGTTTAAAAATGGAGCTAAACAGCAAAAGACGGACAAAATTCAGCAATTCTGGCAGTTTTGGCAAGAACAAACCGATAACCATCTCCTCTGGGCCGAAGTGGACCGACAGCAGGGCAAAATAAGTCTCCACGTCAGTCCGGTCAACGTACAACCCTGGCTGCAACCAATTTGGCAAAGCTCCGATCAAGGTCAGGGAGATTCTGTTGATGGAGGCCAGGAAAGCAATCAAGCCGCCTTTGTGCTCATCGGCAGTTTTTTAGACGCGGAGAAAACCGCCCCCACCTATTGCAAAACCTTAGGTTTGGGAAATTTACTGTGCTTAAAATTTTCGCCCCACCGTCTGCAGGATGCCCTAACCATTTACCTACCCGATCGCCTACCTTTACCCAATACCCCAGCTTTCCAAACCACTTTACTAACGGAAATTGAACGCATTCTGACGGAAATCATCGCCGTGCAACCGGACAGCTTTGTGGTGATTTTGCTCGATGATCTACCTCTCAAAGCTCAACTGGGCAGCCAACTAGCGGCCAAGTTAGGCTCTGGAGTGAAAGTGGAACCCACCCCCAGCTTTGCTCCTGGCATTTTAGTGGCAGGTTGGCAATACTGGTGCGCCCAAAGGGAACAGTTTCCCCCACCGGCCCTGCTGATCCTAGGCACTTTACCCATTCCCTCCCTGGAAAATCCCCTGGTGGCCAAACGAGTACAACACCACAAACGCCACCATCAAGACTGGTTCCGGGACTATTTACTGCCGGTGGCCTTGAAAGACTTACAGCAAGCCGTGTTGCCCCTAAGGGAGTCCGGGGGCTGGTTGGCCATCCTCGATGACCGGGTCAATTCCCGCAGTTACGGCCGGGAAGTACTCAAAGCCCTAGCGCCCTACGGCAAAAGAAACTATTTTGATCCCCAGGATCTACCCCAAGTAACACCGGCTCAGAAAAGGGATTGAACAGATTTTTCCATGGGGGAGCATGGTTTTCCGGGCTAGTTTTTCCCTTGGCACAAAGGCTTTTCCGCCAAATTGGCAAGACGATACCCAATGCCATGGACCGTTTCAATTAGATCTGCTGATAAACCAGCACTTTTTAATTTTTGTCGCAAACTCCGCACATGGACCTTGACCGTATCTTCCTCTGGGGGACTCTCCAAATTCCAAATGCTATCAATAATCATGCTCCGACTCAGAACCCGGCGACCATTGCGGAGTAGCAATTCCAGAATGCTGTATTCCTTGCGGGTCAAGGGCAAAATTTCGCCATCGTAACTAACTTCATAGGTGCTTGGGTCCAGCTTGATCGGTCCCCATTCCAAAATTGGTTGGCAGGTTGCACAACCCCGGCGTAACAAGGCCCGCACCCTGGCGAATAACTCTCCTAAATCCACCGGCTTGATGACATAATCGTCGGCTCCGGCATCTAAACCGGTGATTTTATCGTTGATGGTATCCCTGGCGGTCATCATCAAAATTGGCATTAAATAACTGTGCGATCGCCATTTTTGACAGAGCGTAATCCCATCCAACTCCGGTAGCATCACATCCAAAATAACCAGGTCATATTCCAGTCGGGCAGCATAATCCCAGGCCAGGGAAGCGTCGGAGGCAATGTCAACGGTGTAAAGCTGATCACTCAATGCCTCTGCAAGGGTTTCCGCCAGCGGCAAATCATCCTCCACTAAAAGAATTCTCATGGCCCATTGTGCTTTTCTCTATCAACCTCAGCTTACCTGAAGGGGTGAACGGGTCTGGGTTAATTCATGTTGCGAAATGTAACAGTTTCAAACACATAAGCTAACTTTCCGATTTCTTTACGACTTTCTCCCCCTTTTCTTCTGTTTCACTTTGTTAGGATTGCATTTTTGATACCAACACATACCAGTCATTGGCTGGGCATTGATCAACTTTTAAGCTTAATAACTAACTTTATCTATGACACTGCCTTTAATTGCCTATTCCCCCGTCAGTCAGAATCAACGGGTTGCCAACTACGAAGTCTCTGGAGATGAACACGCCCGCATTTTCACCACGGAGGGCACCCTTTCCCCCTCTGGCATGGATAATCTGATTGCCGCGGCCTATCGTCAGGTGTTCAACGAGCAACAAATGATTCAAAGTAATCGGCAGATTGCCTTGGAATCCCAATTAAAAAATCAGCAAATTACTGTGCGGGATTTTATCCGTGGTTTAGCTCTTTCGGATAGTTTTCGTCGCCGTAATTTTGAAGTAAATAATAATTAGCGTTTTGCACAAATGTGTATTCAACGATTACTGGGTCGAGATGTTTATAGTGAAGAAGAGAAAATTGCTTGGTCAATTGTGATTGCCACCAAGGGGTTACCCGGCTTCATCAATGAACTGCTCAATAGTCAGGAATATTTGGAAAACTTTGGCTACGATACCGTGCCCTATCAACGGCGGCGCATTCTACCCCAACGGATTAGTGGTGAGTTACCCTTTGCCCGCATGCCCCGTTACGGTGCTGATCATCGGGAAAAATTAGAGGCGATCGGCTACTTCCGCAACGAAGCTCCCCTAACTTACCGTTGGGAATGGCAAAAGCAACCCTATCCCGCTGGAGTTTATTTAGCCGGCAAAGTAGTTCTTTATGGTGGGGGAGCATTGGTCAGTTTGGGGTTAATCGCCGTTGCCCTTAGTGCCTGGGGCATTATCGGACTGTAGTTTTTGCGATGTCAAAGCAGAGCTTAGGGCTGAAAAAATTTATACCGGTCCATCCCCCTCCCTGGGGGGACTTAGGCGGTTGAACGGCCAGGGTTTTTTGCTAGAAATATTTCGTGGTTTAACTATTTGTTCTCTGGTTTAATGCTTCGAAACTTTGCAGACTTTGTATTTGAGACCAGACTTTAATGTTGAAACTAGGCGGTAAAAAATCATCTGCCCCATCCCGCAAAAAAGCGAGGGCAAAGATTGGTATCCTAGAAATGGATCGGCAATGGTATCAATCGGTCAAGCGGTTTTTATGCCCAAACTTTGAAATTTCTGCCATCAATTTCCAGGATATTCTATTTAACCGTGTTGACATTGGAGAATATCACTCCATCCTAGTTGGTTGCGGTATTAGATATGAACCAATTGATATTTCAGCCACTTTAGATTTAGTTACCATTATCAAAAACTTGTCTGCTAAACCGCCAGCCCTGCTCCTCATTACGGATTATGCCGATAGTCAGATCACGCTGCAAGCTCGCAGTTATCTGCCTCAAATTGATGGTGTTTTTGCCAAGGATCAGGATTTAGCTTTATTGTTAAAAATCATGAAAATTATTGTTAAACAAAAATTTAATTAAGGTTTTTCCTTTGGGATCCGCTTATCTATGGGCAAATTTCTAATTCCAATCGAATTTGTTTTTCTGGCGATCGCCATTGCCTGTTATTTGTGGTACCGACAAAACCAGCAACGCCGCAAGATTGAAATTAGCCTCAAGCAACAAACTCAACGGGAACGATTTATTAATCAAATCACCCAGCATATCCGCCAATCCTTGAACTTGGAAACGGTTTTAAATACCACCGTCGCTGAAGTTAAAACCCTGTTGCACGTTGATCGAGTTTTAATTTATCGCCTTTGGCAAGATGGTACAGGCAGCGCCATTACCGAATCAGTTAATGCAAATTATCCTAGTATTTTAGGGCGAACTTTCTCCGACGAAGTTTTTCCTGTTGAGTATCATCAAGCCTATACCAAAGGTAAAGTACGGGCCATTAATAACATCGACCAGGATGACGTAGAAGTTTGTCTAGCTGATTTCGTCAAACAGTTTGGTGTGCAATCAAAATTAGTGGTTCCCATTCTTCAACATGATCGTTCTTCTTCCCTAGGCAATGAATCAGAATTTCCCTATCTTTGGGGCCTCCTAATTGCTCACCAATGTGCTTTTATCCGGCCATGGCAACCGTGGGAAGTTGAGTTAATGAAACAATTGGCCAATCAGGTGGCGATCGCCATTCAACAATCGGAATTATATGAGCAATTACAGCAACTCAATAAAGATTTGGAAAACCGAGTCGAAAAACGTACCCAGCAACTTGCCGCCACCAACCAATCCCTGAGGGTAGAAATTTGCGAACGACAAAAAACCGAAGCAGCCCTCCGCCACACCAATCACACCCTGCAATCCCTCATTGTGGCCTCTCCTAGGGGGATTTTTACCCTTAATTTAGCAGACCAAATTCAGATTTGGAATCCTGCGGCGGAACGGATTTTTGGTTGGACAGAAGCAGAAATTATTGCCCATCCAAAATTATTGACATCGCACATTTTAGTGGAAGATTATCAGCAATTTAAACAGGAAGTTTTATTAGGCATTGCTTCCCCTAGCTTAGAATTAAAATGTCAAAAAAAGGATGGTAGCTGGATTGAAATTGTCCTTTCCGCTGCTCCCCTATTAGATAGTGAAGAAAATATTGCAGGGTTAGTGGCGGTTGTGACTGACATTACTGAACAAAAACGACAAGCAGAACAGATTCGTTTGTTACAATCCGTTGTGGTTCACACCAATGATGCGGTGGTGATCACGGAGGCAGAACCCATCGATGATCCTGGTCCGAGAATTCTCTATGTCAATGAAGCATTCACCAAAATTACTGGTTATGCCGCCGAAGAAATGCTAGGCAAAACCCCCCGAGTTTTACAGGGGCCAAAAACCAGTCGCACTGAATTAGATAAGGTAAGACAAGCCGTTAGTCAATGGCAATCCATTACCGTTGAAGTAATTAATTATCGTAAAGATGGCAGTGAATTTTGGGTAGAATTTAGCCTTGTACCAGTTGCCGATAAAACGGGTTTCTATACCCATTGGATTGCTGTGCAAAGGGACGTCACTGAACGACGTCGCACCGAGGAAGTTCGCCTCGCCCTAGAACGGGAAAAGGAATTAAGTCGCTTAAAAACTCGTTTTTTCTCCATGGCTTCCCATGAATTTCGCACTCCCCTCAGTACGGCCTTAGCGGCGGCTCAATTACTGGAGAATTCGGAAGTAGCTTGGCTTGATCCCGATAAGCGTAGCCGCAACTTGCATCGTATCCAAAATTCCGTGAAAAATATGGTCCAGCTTTTGGATGATATTTTAATCATTAACCGGGCGGAAGCAGGCAAATTAGAATTTAATCCCAGTTGGTTAGATTTAAAATCACTGTTCCAGCAATTTATTGAAGAAATTCAATTAAGTGTCAGTGATCAATATTATTTTGACTTTATCTGTGGCGATCAAGATACTAAGGCATTGGTGGATGAAAGATTAATGCGGTCTATCCTATCAAATTTACTATCTAATGCGATCAAGTACTCCCCCGACGGAGGACAGATAAAAATCAGCCTAAGCCTAGATTCAGAAAATATTATTTTTGAAGTGACCGATCAAGGTATTGGTATTTCGCCGGAGGATCAAAAGCAAATTTTTGAACCCTTTCATCGGGGTAAAAATGTCAGGAATATTGCGGGAACAGGACTCGGTTTAATGGTTGCCAAGAAATGTGTCGATCTACACCGTGGCAGTATTTTGCTAGAAAGCTCTGTCGACCAAGGAACGACAGTTACCATCCGTTTGCAACGTTATAACCGTTTGCCCCGAGCTTAATTTTCACAGTTACGGCCGGCAGGGGATCTAACGCCCTACGGCAAAACAATCCATTCCGGTCCCCATGCCTTACGGAGGGCAATCAAAGGCAACTCCCCCGTAACTCAGCAGTGGCCCACAGGGAAAACTTAGCTCATCGGAGGCCATGGCACACCCCAGCCTTAGACTAGTTGTAGCTGGGCGGTTTTCCGTTTTTTACGGCCACCTTTGGGGGCATCGGCCAAGCAATATTTGACCACATTGGCCAACTCTTCCAATTGGGCAATCGCCTCGGCCCCTTCTAATTTCATTAATTCCCGGTCATCCCGCATTTCTGTCCAGGTGATGCCGTAGTCCGATACCAAAAAGCGAATCAGATGATTTTCCCCCAAACTCACCATGAAGGAAGCACTATTGAGTTGGTCGCCACAGGTGTAGCAAGAAGCAATATAGCCTCGATTTTCGAGCACAGTGGCCAGAGCCCTGAGACTCATGACTAAATCCTTCACGAAATCGCGGTGTTGCTGGGCAAGTCGAGTAAACACATTTCCTCCGAAAATAAGCTAGCTTTTAAAATCTTAATACTTTTTTAAGATTTTCACAGAGGCCTTGTCCGGAAAGGCTAATTTAATCCTGGTCTGGGAACCCCGATTTGGAGAGCCATGGCGGTTGTCCATCGGCCGGGCGACTGAAATAATTGATCAATTACAACGTCGGATCTAGAAAGGAAAAGCCGCTCCAGGGGCGGTTTATGGCCGCAGAAGAAAGTCGCCAATCAGCCTGGGCTTTTTGCCAATCCTCCGTGATCTTAGCGTGGTTATCAAAATGGCGATCGCCTGTGTACAACTCTTAACCAAGAATAATCCAGGTGGGGGATTTGCTTTTGGTCTATGGAACCGTGCTGGCATCGGGGAGACCCAGGTTGAAGGATTTGAGAAAATTTTAGAAAAAATTCACAATCTACGGCAAACGACGGAGGAAAAGGCTTTGGAGTTCTGCTTTAGGTCAACATTTCTTGAAAATCAGCTTTTTTCTGGGGTGGAGCCTTGACATTCTCCGTTGGTGATTTATACTTAGGTCAGGTGTGAGGAAATTAGAAAAACATCTGGAGTCGAAACAAGGAAAGACGCCCCAGGTGTTTTTTTATGGCAATTTTTAGGGCGGTCCAAAAATGAAGCAATGGCGCGGGCGGATAGTGTTAGGGGCGATCGCCGCTTTGGTGATAGTTTTCCTGGTCATGCTTTTCCGTCCCCAGGGCCCCTCCGACCGCATCCCAGACTATCAAATCAGCAGTCAGTTGCCCGCTAACCAGGTGGATTATTATCCCCTGCAACAGAATTTAGATGGGGCTTATTATCGGCCCTTGGGTGAATGGTTGGGGCGGTTAATCCTGCCGACGGTGGCAGAAACTAAAGCCACTCCGGGGGATTGGGTCTGGCTGGAACTGTATCAGGCTCCTTCTATCCAACAGGGCCTAGTGGGGCAAAAACTCCGCCTCACTTGGCAGAGCAATGCCGATTTGGAAAAATACTTAAGGCTAGTTACCACCGACGTAAACTTTACCCCCGCCGCCTTAAATAGTGAACGTCGGGGCAATCTCTTACCCGACCGTTTAAATGGGCGATCTCAGGTGGGACCGTTGCAATCCTTAGCTGGGGCTAGGCCGGTGGACGATGTGTTGGTGCGCTTTCCCCGGGCCCAGGTTAATATCCCTGCCGGCAATCGAGCAGAAATTAAACTGCCCACCATGCCGGAAATGGTGACGGGCCGTTATCAAGCCCTGGTGAAAATCATTGGCCCTGATCCGAAAGCAGACCCTAGCACAGTGCCCAAGGATTGTCCTGGTTCCCAGCCCTGTGCCACGGATTTAATGCTGGTCCAACATTACAATGCCATCAGTAAGCAGTTTGATGGCCCCCAGGAAACAATTCGTATTCCCCAACAGCCCCGCCTCAATGGCGATCGGTTTATGTCTACTCCTAGGGATTTGGCCACTGCCGCTGTGGGTCAAGCGGGATGGTATATCTATGGGGCCCAAGGTCAGGATGGCCTGTTCACGGTGCAATCCCTCCAGCCCCGCTCCTTAGTTCAATTGCAACCCGATGAACAAATTTTTCGCCTAGGCCCTGGTCGAGACTATATTAGTCAGCAAAATTGGCACCATACCCCCGCTCGCAAAGGTACAGCCCAAAAGGTTTTACTTGATCCCCGCAGTGATTCCCCCGAAGTGGCCTTGGGCCAATGGCAAGAAGGCGATCGCCTGTTGGGGATGCATTTATTTGGCGGCATTGGGGGGAAATTGGGAGAAAAGACGATGTTGGGCACAGTGACGGGGCATTTTGCCTTTAGCCTGCCTAAGATTGTGCGGGACCCCTTTACCGACGAGTTGCAGTGGGAAATTCCCTACTACCAGGTCTATGCCCATAATCCCCAGGGCATCATTGCCGGTTCCCAAACCTGGGAAAACTATGCGGGCAATTTACAGCGGGGCTGGGTCCAAAGTCGTCCCTTTGCCGATGTGATGGTCAAACTAGACCTGTTACAGGATTACAACTTTGGTGAGGTGGTGCTTTCCCCCCTGGATGAATTGCAAAAACAACTGCAAATTATGATGGCCCGCTACCGCACTGGGGATGGCACTGGTTATGCGGGGGTTAGTCCGGCGGCGTCCTGTGTGCAGGATTCTAACCAAGCCCTGTACCTAGCCATTGTGGGTTTACAGCAAAAAGTGGAGAATAGCCCGGAAATTCTCAGTTGGTTGGACCAGCACCCCAGTTCCCCGGAAAGTCAACGTTTTCAACGGCTGAAACAATTGGGCGATCGCCTGTTGGCCATGCTCAAACCCAGGGGCGTTACCAGGGAAGACTGGCAAAACAATGCCGCCACCCTAGCGGGCTTAGACCCGGACAATCCCACCAATCAATACGATTTCATCCAGGACAATACCCTCGTCAATGCCCTGCTCAGTTGGCAGTCCATGTTGCCCCGGGTTAACCAAGATATCCTCAACCAAATTTTCCTTGAACAGGGTGCCCAACTTTGGTTTATGCGCCCCAACCAAGTGGGGGGATCGATGCCGGAAATTTTGCCCCTGGCCCCCACTAGTATTTTTGGCGATGTGCCGGTGCTGTCGGCCCTAGCCCGCCGGACTTTAGGCGCCATAGTTCTTTTACCCAAGCCCCAGGATTGGCAATTCTTCGGCATCGCTGTTGTGGTCTACGGGGCGATCGCCATTCCCCTGGGGATGAAATTTGGCCTATTGCAATGGCAATGGTGGGAGCAATCCTTGGGGGGCAGTGTGAAATCAATCTTGGCCCTGTTTTTTCTGCCGGCCCTGGGGGAAGAATTGGTTTTTCGGGTCATGTTATTGCCCTATCCCACTGAACTGAATTTATTTTGGCCGACCTTGGGGGCCATGGCCCTGAGTCTGGTGCTGTTTTTGATCTACCATCCCCTCAACGCCCTGCTGTTTTATCCCAGGGGCAGAAATTTGTTTTTTCAGCCCATCTTCCTTACCCTCACTGGTCTATTGGGCATAGTGACCACAGCCCTTTATTGGTATAGCGGCTCCCTCTGGTTAATTACTATTTTCCATTGGTTAGTGGTGACAGTGTGGTTAATGGCCCTGGGGGGTTACGGCAAATTAGCCCATCAAGAAGCCAAAAGATGAAGAAATTAGACAATTCCTTTACCTAAGTGGAAAACGACCCCAATATGGAGGGGAAAAATTAGATTATCCATTGCCCAGAGGTTTCCATGGCTCCCCAAGTGGATGTGTTGATAAATAAACAAATTTTGATTGAGCGGGCCCTAGTTTGTGTCACCACCCGCATCACCAAGGCGATCGCCGAACGGGGCCAAGGCACCATTGCCCTCTCGGGAGGCAGTACCCCCAAACCGCTATACGAAGCCCTGGCCCGCCAAGCCCTGCCCTGGGAAAAAATCCATGTGTTTTGGGGCGATGAACGCTATGTCCCCGCCGACCACCCCGACAGTAATCAACGTATGGCCCGCCTCGCTTGGTTAGACCAGGTGGATATTCCCGAAGCCAACATCCATCCCATGCCCACCGCCGCCGCCGATCCGGAACAGGATGCCCAGGCCTACGAAAATGAGTTGGCCACTTTTTTCCAGGTGGAAGCAGGGCACTTCCCCGCCTTTGACTTGGTGTTACTTGGTTTGGGGGATGACGGCCACACCGCTTCCCTCTTTCCCCACACCCCGGCCCTGACCGTTGGCGATCGCCTGATTACGGTGGGTAACAAGGACGGCCAACCCCGGTTAACCTTCACCATTCCCCTGATTAACCAGGCCCGTTCTGTGGTTTTTCTCGTAGCGGGGGCCAGTAAACAGCAAGCGTTAGGGGAAATCTTTGCCCCGGAAGCCGACCCCCAGCAATATCCAGCCCGGTATATCCAGCCCCAGGGGGAATTGCTCTGGCTCCTAGACCAAGCGGCCGGGGAAAATCTGCGTCCTTCTTGAGCCCCCCAGAACTTTGCCCATATCTCCCATATTCCCCTGTATCGAAATGTTACAATTTAGCTAGTCTTTTCCAGCTATTGGCCCCTTTTGCCTTATGGGTGAATCCACGAGAACCGGACAACTTGCCAGCCCTGACCATAGCCTCCGCTGGATCATTTTGGCCATGGTGGTGGGGGTTTTATTCACCGGGGGAATAATTTTTTACAGTCTCCGCTCCGGGGTAAACCAAGGAGAGGAAAACGCTTCTGGTGCCCTTGCTCCCACGGCCCAGGCTCCAGAAGACCAGCCCGTGGCCGCCCTGGGACGCATTGCCCCCCTAGGGGAAATTATCAAACTTTCCGCTTCTCCCGGTTCCTTTGGGGGAGCCAAAGTATCGAAGGTGTTGGTAAAGGAAGGGGATAAAGTTAAGGAAGGCCAGGTGG
The DNA here is from genome assembly GCF_015207725.1 of Synechocystis sp. LEGE 06083. Lineage (NCBI taxonomy): Bacteria > Bacillati > Cyanobacteriota > Cyanophyceae > Synechococcales > Merismopediaceae > Synechocystis > Synechocystis sp. LEGE 06083. The sequence continues at coordinate 611 of NZ_JADEWJ010000096.1, read as the reverse complement.
TGGCAGTGCTGGATTCCTACGAACAAAAGGCCGCCGCCGTAGTTTCCGCCCAGGAGTCGGTGCGGGTGGCCCAGGCCGATTTGGCCATCATCGAAGCCGGTGCTAAGCGGGGGCAAATTGCTGCCCAGGAATCCCAAGTCCGGAAAGCCCAGGCGGAGTTAGAACAGAATTTTGCTGTTAACCAGGCCGCCCTGGCCAATTTAGTTAAGCAATTGGAAGGGGAAAAAATAGAGCAACAGGCCACCATAGACCGTCTGCAGGCGGAGGTGAACCAAGCGGCCAACGATGACCGGCGTTATCGCAGTTTGGCGGAAAATGGGGCGATCGCCATGGCGGACTGGGAACAGCGGCGCTTGAACTTAGAAACTAGTAACCAGAGGTTGCAGGAAGCTCGGGCTCGGCTAATGAAAACCGAAGCCACCCTGGAGGAACAAATTCGAGAACAACAATCCATCCGGGATAAGGATGCCCAGACCATGTTGCTGGAAAGGGAATCGGCCCGGGCCACCCTCTCCCAAATCGCGGAAATTCGCCAGGTGGATGTGCAAAAAGCCCAGGCAGAATTAAACCTGGCCATGGCTCGCTTTCAGGAAGCCCGAGCCGAATTGGAC
>NZ_JADEWJ010000445.1:0-1380 GCF_015207725.1 Synechocystis sp. LEGE 06083 | reverse complement strand
CTGTCTGGGTGAATGGCGATAATGGCTATATTGCCATGCAGGTCAGTGGGTTAGAAGTGCTTCCGGGGGCCGGTCTCACGGATTCAGGGAAAGACTAAGGTTACCATCGCGAACCTCATTTTAAGAGCGATACAATAAGTCGCCCAATTTTTTGCACGATAACTAGTTATACAAAGTACACCACTCCTTTTCTTCTCCGAACAAGAAAACAAGTGCTATCACAAGCTTTTAATGAATTATACAAGTTGAAAGGCATTCATTAGGAGTATTACAAAAAGTAATTTGCGAATTTTTAAATACTTGTCATGCTTACCCCTCATTAGCTTGGTAAAGATTGGGATGAAATCATATTTTGGAAAAATGCGTGGTGAAAGAGTTCAGCGCCATTTTGTCGGTTGGAAAGATGCGCTTTGGTCATGGCTTGGCGCTTTTAGCGGCATGGTAGCCATCTGTATGTTAAGTGCTGGTTGGTTATCACAGGAGTTGCTCATTGTAGGATCTTTCGGAGCCACTTCAGTGCTGATTTATTCAGCTCCTGACAGCCCCTTCGCACAGCCCAGTCACGTATTATTTGGAAGTGTACTCTCTGCTGCTGTTGGGGTGGCTTGTTTTAAATGGCTTGGCACATCAACTTTGGCAATGGCTCTAGCGGTGTCATTGTCTGTCTTTGTGATGCAATTAACGCATACGGTACATCCCCCCGGTGCTGCTGCCGCGTTGATAGCAGTCGCTGGCGGAGAAAACCTCCATCAACTTGGATGGTGGTATCCATTATTTCCTATTGGTGCTGGCTGCATAGTTATGCTAATTGTAGCAATTTTAGTTAATAATCTCGCAAGACATCGTCGTTATCCTTGTTACTGGTAATGGACAAGGCTCAGCTGCCTTTGAAAGTAAAGCATTCAGAGATGTAAGATTATGGCTTGCGTCTAACCAAGCCAATAACCTTAATATACTAGATGGAGTCGTTGGCGAGCGTTAATGCGCATCACATAACCAATTTTCATCAATGTTGGGCCGAGTATTACCAATACATGCGCCAACACCTGATAAGGTAAACCTAGGTAGCTATCCCATACATATCCTCCCAGCCCACCTGCGACTAGAATGAAAAGCCCCGTCAGCATAGCCATGTTGCCAAACTGATGTGTACGAATAGGATCTGAGAATAATATCATTATAGTGCCACCATTAAGATTCATTTAAAATACATCTTTAATTATAGAGCATGGTCCACTTTCGTCAAGATTCATATTTTCATATTAGAAAAAAGCTCAGACGTATATGACAATACTTACAACTATCGAGTAAGAGGGGCAAGAGCATCAGGCCACTCATCCTCAACTCCGCCACTGGCATAGTGTGTATTACTCACGTCAA
>NZ_JADEWJ010000095.1:0-12685 GCF_015207725.1 Synechocystis sp. LEGE 06083 | reverse complement strand
CCCGCGCATTGTCTTCTTGATCAATGTCAGTAACTGGGGCAAAGCCATGGAGGGGAGAAAAATCTACAGTTTCGGCCACAGCCCGGCCACCCAACGAGAGGGGCAGGGAAAAACACAATGCCAATGAGAGGGCGTAACGGTAACTCAACATGGCCCTGGGAATCTCCAGTGGTTAACGGGTCAGAATGGGGGGCTGTGAGCCATTCAGTTAGAGTGTGAAGGAGATATTTGCGTTCCCAGCTCTGATATTAGAGTTAATTTGGGACTGCAGAGTGAATTAAACAGACTTTAACAGGATTATTAGCTTTTGTCAGCCCCAGCAAAACAGACCCCAAAATGGTGTAAAAGCTCCGCGCTGGAGCCTCCTGCCACTTCGTAGAGCCGTTGCCCTAATCCCCTGTGACCTTGGAATTTTTCCGATCACTTCAACCTTGACATTCAATCAATCAGCCATGGTTAGTTTGGGTCGCTGGGAGTCACTTTTTCTCCTTGCTAGTGCTTTGCGAGGAGTTGATAACAATGGACAATGGAAAAGTTAAGTTGGGGGCGGTTAATTGGCCCTAGGCTGGTTGGTAAAGTTTTGACCCTAACTCCCCCGTTCCTGTCCCCTTGAGAGTGTTAACCCATGGCTCCTTCCCCTGCCCAGATTGTTGACCCCTGTATGTTGGCGGCGATCGACATTGGTACCAACTCCATTCACATGGTCATTGTCCGCATTGATCCGGTTCTGGCCACTTTTACCATTGTGGCTCGGGAAAAAGACACTGTCCGCCTGGGCGATCGGGACCCCCAATCCAACAACCTCATCCCAGCGGCCATGAATCGGGCGATCGCCGCTTTGAAGCGCTGTGTGGAATTGGCCAAGGGCTTGGAGGTGGAAAACATTATCGCCGTAGCCACCAGTGCCACCAGGGAAGCAAAAAATGGCCAGGACTTTCTCACCCGGGTGCAAACGGAAGTGGGACTGACGGTGGATTTAATTTCTGGCCCGGAGGAAGCCCGACGCATCTACCTGGGGGTATTTTCCTGCATGGACTTCCATGAAGTGCCCCATGTGATGATCGACATCGGCGGCGGGTCCACGGAGCTAATTTTGGCTGATCGCCGGGACGTGCGCTTTTTGAGCAGTACCAAAGTGGGGGCAGTGCGGCTCACCCAGGATTTTGTCCACACTGATCCCATTGATGGGACAGAATTGGCCGTATTGCGGGCCTATGTGCGGGGCATGTTGGAACGCCCAGTGGATGAAATCAAACAACGACTTGATGGCGAGGAAAAAGCCCAACTAGTGGGCACCTCCGGCACCATTGAAACCCTGGCCACCATGACCGCTTTGCAAAAACAAAAAGAAGTTCCCAATCCCATCCAGGGTTATAGCATTACCCACAAGGATGTGGAGGAATGGGTCAAAAAATTAGCCAGTCTTAATTGCCAAGAGCGATTTGAAATTGCCGGCCTGTCCGATCGCCGGGCGGAAATTATTTTGCCGGGGGCCGTGATTTTACTCGAAGCCATGACCATGCTGGAGTTAGATAGCATCACCATTTGTGAGCGGGCGTTGCGGGAAGGCATGATTGTCGATTGGATGCTCACCCATCGGATTATCCAAGACCGGATGCGCTTCCAGGGAGAAATTCGCCAACGGGGAGTGCTGAAAATCGCCCGTAAATATCAGGTAGACCTAGGTTTTGGGGAAAGGGTTGCCCAATTTGCCACCAGCTTTTTCGACCAGTTACAGGGAGTTTTACACGACTGGGGAGAAACCGAACGGGAATGGCTCTGGGCCGCCGCTATTTTGCACAATTGTGGTACTTATATCAGCCACTCTGCCCACCATAAACATTCCTACTATTTAATTCGCAATGCTGAACTGCTGGGTTACACAGAAATTGAACTGGAATTAATTGCCAACATTGCCCGCTACCATCGTCGCAGTAAACCCAAAAAACGTCACGAAGATTACATCAAACTGTCCGAACCCCACCGTCTAGCAGTAAGACAATTAAGTGCCTTGCTCCGGTTAGCGGTGGCCCTGGATCGTCGTCAAGTGGGGGCGATTGAAAGTTTTGATTGTCAGTACGACCAGGAGAACCGGCAATTACATCTACATATTACCCCTAAAGATCTTGATGACGATTGTGCCTTGGAACTATGGAATTTAGATTATAAAAAAGTCATTTTTGAAGAGGAATTTAATACGAAGGTGGTGGCGACTTTAGCCATTTTGCTGCAGTCAAATAAAGGCTAGGGAGGAAGTTTAATTTAAGTTATGATGAGGGTTTTTATGGTTAATTATGGGTGAAAAAGTAGCGGCGTTGGGCTTAGATGTGGGGCGAAAACGGATCGGAGTGGCAGGGTGTGACGGCACTGGTTTAATTGCCACCGGTCTTACCACCATTGTGCGCAGTTCCTATGATCAAGACATTGCCCAAATCAGACAGTTAGTTGAAGCCAGGCAAGTTAATTTATTAGTGGTGGGATTACCCTACACCATGGCTGGGGAGATTGGTGCCCAAGCGAAACAGGTGCAAAAATTTGCTCGGCGGCTGGCAGAAAAACTTGGTCTAGCGCTGGAATATATGGATGAACGCCTCAGTTCTGTAGAAGCAGAAAATCAGTTAAAAGCGCAGAAAAGATTTTCTAGTTATAACAAGGGCTTAATTGATCAACAGGCGGCGGAAATTATTTTGCAACAATGGTTAGATTTACGACGTTCTCGCTTACAAGAGTAGTGTGATTATCTCCATTGGTAAATTTTCATCAATTAAGCTGTTTGGTGCATTTATTAACTCTTATGAATAATTCCCTGGGAAATGTAACTTAACTGTTTCTGCTTCAAAAGTAACCAATGTTATCTAGTATTATCGCTATTCTTCTGCTGGGGTTTTTCGGAGGGCAACTAGCTCGAAGGCTCAAGTTACCAGCCTTGGTGGGGATGGTGCTAGTGGGCATTGTCCTCGGCCCCCAAGTAGGCGATCGCCTGAGTCCGGCTATGTTGGCCTTGGCGGATGATCTACGCACCATAGCGGTGATGGTGATTTTAATGAAAGCAGGGTTGGGACTAGACCGGGAAAAACTCAAGCAACAGGGTTCCGTCGCCCTCCGCTTAGGATTTTTACCCGCCAGTCTAGAGGCGATCGCCGTGGCACTGATGGCCATGGTCCTATTTCAATTTGACTTTGCCACTGGGTTATTGTTGGGGTGCATTGTTGGAGCGGAATCCCCGGCGGTGATTGTCCCCGGTATGTTGCGCCTTAAAAGTTTGGGCTGGGGAGTCAAAAAGGGTATTCCCGACGCAATTCTGACCGGCAGTGCATTGTCCGATGTCTTGCTTCTATTAGTTTTTAGTTTACTGCTAGCTTTTTTAGCCCAGGGGGGAGCCGAGGGATTGACGGTGGGGAATATCAGCCTCAGTGCCCTACAGTTGTTGCCTTTACAGATTGTTTTACAAATTGGTTTGGGAATTGCCTGTGGCGGGGCCATGGCCAAAATTTTGGTATCTCTGTTGGCCAAACAAAACTGGACGCAAACGGCGGTGCAAGATGGTTTAGTGGCTGCATCCCTAGCTTTATTTTTAGTGGTATCTTCTACCCAATTGCCCATTTTCTCTGGCTATTTAGCAGTCATGACCACGGGCTTTTTTCTGATTGAACTAGATGCGCCCTTAGCCCGGAGATTACGGGGAGGCTTTGACGGGCTATGGACGATCGCCGAAATCTTTTTATTTGTGCTGTTGGGGGCAAGTATTCAACTGTCAGTGCTAGAAAGTAGTCTGTTACCAGGCCTGCTCCTGTTAATGGTGGGCACTTTGCTAGGCAGGGGACTGGGTTGGTATCTTTCCACCCTGGGGAGTAATTGGAATGCCAGGGAAAAATTATTCCTGCTGCCAGGGAATTCTGCTAAAGCCACTGTACAAGCTGCTTTGGGAGCTGTGCCCTTATCCCAAGGTATTGCCGGCGGAGACATTATTCTGGCCATGGCGGCCCTTTCCATTCTGGTAACTGCCCCCCTGGGAGCCTGGGCCATTCCTACCCTTGCCCCCAAATTGTTGCAGAAAGGAACCGTGGACCCGACCAAAGTGAGCGTTAATCAATCTCTCACCATCTTGGCCGCAGTGGATACCTCGGCGATCGCCAAACAGGTTTTAACCAAGGTGGCTGAATTGGCCAGGCGGAATGATGCCAGGGTTGTAGTCCTCCATGTAATCCAGTTGGCAGATCCACCAGGGGTGGAAAACCTAAGAGAGCAAACAAAACAAATTTTGGCTGATATTCGCCATCAATTCATCGTCACCGAGGGGGTCGTACCGGAGCAAATTCTCCGCATTGCCCAGGAACAGGGGGTGGGGGAAATTATCCTTGGTAAGCGGGGACACAGTGTTTTGGATGACCTACTGCTGGGTTCCGTTTCCCAATACCTGTTAGCAACCAGCGTCCTACCGGTTATGGTGGTGGAGTCGGAGGATCGGGTTAGCCTATCCCGGCCCCATTGAGTTAGGCAAGTCATAGTCCATGTACTACGCTGAGCAGTTGACCATTTATGTCACCGAAGGCGATCGCCAGGGAGGAAAACTCCTTTACCAGGCATTAATTGAGGAAGCCCGACAGCTTGGTCTAGCGGGGGTCACAGTCATGCGTACCGCCATCGGCTACGGCCCCCAAAGTCCACAGATTGCCGTGGATTGGACCATGGAATTGGCCCCCCAAATGATTATGATTTTGACCGTCATCGATCAACCAACGGCGATCGCCCAATATATTCCCAAACTGCAAGCTTTAATAACAAAAGGTTTAGCCACCAAGGAATTGGTTAAGGTGGTACACCACGCTCCCACAGAAAATAACCCAGAACCCCTTGCCTCCTCGAAGGAGAAAGCAACTATGGACAGCGTCAATGATCCCAACCCCAATGCCCAAGGTAACCACCCAGACTATGAAAAATTAACCATCTATGTGGGGGAAGCAGACCAATGGCAGGGACGGCCAGTGCATCTAGCCCTGATCCAAGAAGCCCGACGTTTAGGCATAGTGGGGGCCACAGCTGTGCGGGGGGCCACTGGCTACGGCAAAAATAACGAGGAGCGGGTGATGTTACTGGGCATCATCGAACTGTCTTCGGATTTACCCATAGTGCTCACCTTCATCGATCGCCGGGGGAAAATTGACCAGCTTTTACCCATAGTCCAGCAAGCGGTGCAGGGGGGTATTGTCCTGCGGGATCAGGTTGAACTGGTGGTCCACACTTAGAACTTATCGGTGGCCGGCCTGGGCCCCACAGCTCCCGGTTGGTTGGTAAATAAATTACCCGCCGCTTCATTTTGGTAAATACAGTCAATGCGAGGATTACCTTCCAAAGGCCCGGTGAAACCAAAGGTATTCATGCGATTTTTACAATCATTGACTTGGCGGTTGTCCACCAGTTTTTCCCGCTCCAAAATGCTCCAGTTGTTGCGGCGCAACACACAGCCTGGTTGCATCACTGGTTGGGTAACAAACACATTAAAGGGATTCAGGGTCACAAACACCCGCATATCGGTGACGATGGCGCTGGAGCCAAACTGCACACACACTTCAGCGTTGGGAGCACTGCGGTCAATCACTTCCCTGGAGGCCACATTTTCCGGGCTAAAGCTAGCGGTGGAACTAAAACCAATGCCCACCCCAATGCCCAAAACGAAAATACCTGCCAACAGGGCGATCGTGCCGTAGTTGATGTTCCCTAAGCTGAACTTGCCAGGGGGTTTTCCCGGTGGAGGGCCATAATCCCGGTCATAGCTGGGACGAGGGGGAGGAGTATAACGAGGTGGGGGTCTACGGGCCATAGGGAAAAGTTGAGAGGGTGGAGTTTCCTAGTCTAACTTTGGGAGAACTATTTCAGCTGGCCAGGATTCAGGGTGAGCTTTGGGGTTGAATATGAAGAGAAAATATTGTCCCATGGCTTGGCATTGCCAACACCAGTTAATGGGCAGAGAGAATACTATCCTATCCACGTTTTCCGCCCACAATTTTAGATGAATTCCAAAGTTAAACCAGGCATCAACCGTTGCAGATTTCTTAGGGATTTAGTTTGCCAGAGGATATTTTTAGAACCCCTAAAGGCCAGACTAGCGCCTTCCTTGCCCCGCACCTTCATGACAAACATTGAGAGCATACTGATACCGGAACTATTGAGAAATTCTAACCCCTCCAGGTTGATGATCAGCTCACTACAATCCGCCAAAATTTCCAGCATGGTGTTCATAATTGGCTGATATTCCTTCATGCCTTCCAATCGCAAAAAGCCGCGAAAATAAAGGGTATTGTTGGCTTCTTCAAAGTAAATTCGATAATCTTCGGTGGTTATTTCCATATGGATAGGTCGCAATAAAATTAGGGATTTGGGGGAAATGGTTTTTTCTTAGCTATCACTGCTCAAATTTCGACGCTCAAGTGGGTCATTACCGTCACTTTTATCAAATCCTCAGAGCCGGGAACCGGGGAAAATTGCCAACCAAACTGGGCTTGGTAATCATTAATCATGGTTAATAAGCCAATTTGGGATGCTTCGCAGTTTTCCAGGGCCGATTTTTCCAGCCGTTCCATATACAATTCCATGGGATCCTTCTGCTTCAGCACTTTGATGAAGTCTTCATACTCGATGGTGGTTGGCAGAGGCGAAATATTACTGGTCTCAAAAATTAATTTGTGATCGTAGAGATGGAGGGTAATGATGATGGGGCAATCATGGTCCGTGGTGCTGTATTTAACGGCGTTTTCCAACAATTCGTTGGCAATGTAACTGACGGACCCTTTGATGGTGTCCCGCTGACTGAGGCCGTCGTCCGCTTCATTACCGGGAAAAAAGGTGGCAAAGTAGTCTCCCAAAAAGTCCGCCGATAGGCCATAGTTGCGCCAACGTTGTAGACGATTGGCCCGGTCGGGGGAAAAGTTTAGGGTGAGAAATTCGTCGCTGGGGGGAATAGGGTCAAGAAACTCTCCCCATTGTCTGACATTGGTCTGGTCAGTGCTCATGGTTGTGCCTATGGGACTGGCTCACTTAGTTGATAGGAAAATCAATGGCCGACAATACAATTCCGGCCCTGGCGTTTTGCCTTGTAAAGATTTTCGTCCGCTTGGGCAATTAGGTCTAGGGGGGATTGCCCAGGCTGGGGATACACGCGACCGATGCCAAAGGACATGGTAACGAATTCATTGGTGGGGGAATGGTGGTGGGGAATCTCTAGCATGACCAGGGATGATTGCATCCGTTTAGCAATCTGCTGAGCGGCTTCACCGGTCACCTGGGGTAAAATGACGGCAAATTCTTCGCCACCGTAGCGGGCAAAAAGATCGAAGGGGTTGCGGAGGGTGGAACTGAGGGTTTTGGCAATGCGCCGTAGACAGTCATCCCCACTGAGGTGGCCATAGAGGTCGTTGAATTGTTTGAAATGGTCGATGTCACACAAAACTAAGGCGATCGCCCCTTGGTCATCCATGGCCCGTTCCCATTGTTGGGCTAGATGGAGGTCAAAGTGGCGGCGGTTGGAAACCTGGGTGAGGCTATCAAGGTTGAGTAGCTCTGCGGTTTCTCCTAGCTTTTGTCGCCATTGGGCGTCCACCACGTCCCCATGTTGCATGATGGTTTCCACAATAATCTCTAGGTCTTCCTTTTCTCGGGAAATTAAACTGAGGATATTTTGTAACTTCGCTTCTGCCCGCTGTCGTTCCACAATCTCACTTCTGAGCTTGACATTGGTTTCATTCAGCAATGACTCGATCATGTCCCCATGTTCGGCGATCGTGGTCAAGGCAATGTGGAGGTCATCGTTTTCCCGTTGCAACCGATTAATTTCTTGCTGGAGTTGAGCTAGGGTGGCCGCCGTTAATTCTGTCGTAGTCATAGTGGGGAGCAGGGACGGAGATAGGATCCAGAAATTTTTGAGTGGGTTTATTTACCTACCTAGGTTATTCAATGTAACTCACTTAGTTAAGAATGACTGCTTACCAGGGACTCTTTTCTGCCAGATATTCTAAATATTTTTGTTGGGTAACCCTCTGTTTAGTTGTGGGTGGGGTATAGAGTACCTACTATCGTTCCCCTAGAAACAACAGGGAGCGAGTCTTGTCTTGGCTTAGGGCCTACTGGCAAAGTGCTATTTTGCGCCTCAATGGACTGAATGGGGCACTTTTTCCTGTTTTTTTCCAAGCTTAGGGGAGGCGGGAGGGCTTTTACAACAATCTTTTTGATGAATCCGGTAACTACGTCTCAGCAGGCTCCGTCAATGTCAGCGAGATTTTTCCACCGATGCCCTGACGATCGCCGCTAACTGTTCTGCACTATCGAGGTCAGCCAAGGTGCCAGCGGCCTTGGCCATGGTGGTCAACTTTTCCGGACTCTGGAGGAGTTCGAGCCCAGCTTGCTCCAACTGTGCCGCCGTGAGGGATTTTTGGGCAAACATTAGGGCGGCCCCAGCATCGACAAATACCTGGGCGTTGTACATCTGATGATTTTCCGCTGCAAAAGGATAGGGAATTAAAATGGCAGGCGTCTGGGTAACAGCCAATTCCGTCAGGGTGCCCGCCCCGGCTCGACTGATGGCTAGGTCTGCCCTCTGCAAAAGCGCCGCCATGTTATCAAAAAAGTCTAGGGAAAGATAATGGTCATGGCTAAAGGTGGCTGCCTCCGGATCGTTCTTGCCGGTCAAATGGACAATAAAAGCTCCGGCATTAACCCAAGCCGGCACACAACTACGGACTTTTTCGTTCACTGTCACGGCCCCTTGGGAGCCGCCTGCGACCACAATTAAATGTTTGCCCGCTAGGATGGACAGGTCTAAGGGCTGGGGTTGGTGAAACTGCTCTCGCACGGGGGTACTGATCCACACCGTTGCACAGTTGGGCAAATATTTGGCTGTGCCCCGAAAACCGATCGCCACTTTGTCGCACCAACGGCCCAACCAAGTGGTTACTTTACCGGGAATGAAGTTCGATTCATGAAAAATTACCGGAATGCCGCATAATTTGGCTGCCACAATGGCCGGTGCCGCAATATAACCCCCCGTAGTCGCCACCGCATTAATTTGTTTGCTCTTAATCAATTTTCTGACGGTGAATACGGACCGCAACAGATTCCAGCCAATCTTGACTGTTTTTAAACTGGGCCGCCCCTGGAAACCTTCCACTGGGATAGTTTGGAGAGGATATTGCCTGGGTACTAGCGTGGTCTCCAGGCGATCGGGCACCCCCAACCAAGTAATCTCATAGTCTGGCAATTGTTGAGCCAAGGCCAGAGCCGGAAAAAGATGTCCCCCCGTGCCACTGGCGGCAATTAGTAAACGAGTTGGTTCAGTCATCTTGCCAAAATATCCGGTAAAAACTACATAAGCCCTTAATTAAGCCCACAAAAAAAATACCCCACCCGCTGGCGGAGTAACAAATTAAAATGTCCAATCCCCCGCATAACGGAGAAATCCTGACCCACCCAAAGATGGTTAGACATTTTTGATCAAAAGACTGTTAGTCTTCAAACCTTCCCAGCCTAACCTTCACTTTCAATGTGAATGAAAAGCAACCCCATGGTCACAGCGGGGAATAACCAACCCACCATAGGAATCAAAATCCAAGGCAGATAAGATGCAGCGTAGGAACCGTCCATTAGTTAATACTCCTTATTAATTGGATGATTGTAAGCTCAGGCCGTTGTGGCAACGGCAAAATTGCAACAGTTTAAAGGTTATAAGGTTATTTAGTTAAATAGACCCCGGAAAATCCCATCCACAACGCTGAGGTTTTCCAACAGGAAGTAGGCCACAAAGGCACCTCCCATGCCACCCACAAAAAAGCCAGCGGCAAATTGGCTCCAACCATCGGCGGTTTGCAGAGTGTCGCCGGCACCCTCTTCCCCTTGGAAAGTAACTAAGCCATAGCTACTCAAGGCAGCGGTGGCCACCAAGATCAAAGCCAAAGCTCCAATCAGACCACCAATGTACTGGTACTCAGAATCCCGCAGGGGGCCGAGTAGGGTCCAGGGGCCAATTAGAAAGTAGCCGTGGGCCATACCCACTTCCAAACCTCTAAGGATGGGGGAAAGACCTTTGCGGTAGGCGGGTAAGTTACCGATAAAAGTGCGGGTAAAAGCGGAGTCGGAAATGGGGGTGGAAAGGTGCCCCACAAAAGGATCGCCGTTATAGGCTTGTACAACTTGGTTAGATTCAGCCATTGGTATTGAGTTCTCCTGTTAAAGAATTTCGTCAGGGACGTGACAAAACTTTAGTCCCCATTTTACGCACGGGGGGACGTTTTGCGAGGAAAATGGCCTTTAGCTTTAAAAAAATTCATTAAGTTTTATTGACATCCCACGACAAGGGCTGTTTTGTTGGGATTCTCGACCCAGGGGACTTCTTTATATCTGATTTGCCAATTAGTTGGCTCTGTCTTTTTTAATAAGCTTCTTCAATCTTTGTCAGTTTGCTTTTGGCGATTTGGAGAAAATGGGCGAGCCAAATCATGGCTTTGTCTAAGGAGATTAACAAAGGAAAAAAGCTGTCTGAGCCGTTATCCCTCCATTTATTCGTGCAGGTGAAAAAATCACTAGGACTTAGTCAATGAAGATTCCAGTCCGATGGGCTTGGTGGAAATGCTCACCATAAATAGCGGAAAATATTATATTGTGATAATGATTGTCATTATTAAAACTAGCCTGGGGCAATTTTTGGGTATGGGGAGGAAGGGCATTGCTTTCGCTCTGACTTCTTGCCTATATTCTCAATAATTTATCGGCTAATCCTTAGAGTGTGAGGACTCGTATGTTAAAAAAGCTGTCACTAGTGTGGGGTTTAGGTGCCCTGATGGCGATCGCCGGGGGAGAGGGAGAAGCTTTAGCCGAACCAGTTGACAAAATCGAACGCTTGCAGTTTGGTCAATCCTTGGAAGATATGAACTCCAACCCCATGGGACAGATCACTTCTGTGTCGGATCTCAGGGATGTGCAGCCCACCGCCTGGGCCTACGAAGCATTAAAAAGTTTAGTGGAGCGCTACGGTTGCATCGTTGGTTACCCTGACCGGACTTTTCGCGGCGATCGTGCCCTATCCCGTTGGGAGTTTGCTGCGGGGCTAAATGCCTGCATGAATGTGATGGAGCGGTTAATCCAGGAGAACGTAGCGGTTTTACGGGAAGACGTTGATAAGCTGAAGCGCTTAGCTCAAGAATTTCAGGGAGAATTGGCGGCCCTGGGAACCCGCATCGATAATCTGGAAGTCCGCACGGCTTACCTGGAAGACCATCAATTTTCCACCACCACCAAATTAAGTGGGCAGGTGGTAACGGCCCTGAGTGGCATTGTCAGCGGCGACAAAAATAATGGCACCGAATCAATCACAAGAAATACCACCTTGGGTTATCGCACCCGCCTGGAGCTTAATACTAGCTTTACGGGGGATGATGATCTGTTTATTCGTTTATCCAGTGGCAATTTAGAAGACTATGGTCCCATTGCCGGTACTTTTCAGCCGGTGTTAGGGGCAACGGAACCGGAAGATGGTAACCTCAGCAATAGTGTTCTGTACTATACTTTCCCTGCCACAGAAAATATTCGTCTGTGGGCCCTTGGGGCTGGGGGAGCTTTCGATGATTTCACCAATACCATTAACGTTTTGGACGGGGATGGCGCCTTTGGTGCGTTGACAGCCTTTGGTACCCGAAGCCCTATCTATTGGCACCGGGGCGGCCCTGCAGGGCACCTGGGATAGATTGCAACTCAGTCTTGGTTACCTGGCCCCCGCTGGCAGCGATCCGTCCCAGGGAGAAGGGCTATTCAACGGTAGTTTTGGCACGATTGCCCAGTTAAACTACGACTTCAGCGACAATTTGACCATAGCTTTAACCTATGGCTATGGCTATAACACCCTGGACACCAGCACCGGTAGCCAACGCTCTAATTTCCGCTACTTCACCGAAACCACCTTTGGCGAAGCAGCCAAAACTTCCCACAACGCCTATGGAGCAGCTTTTTCCTGGCAATTGAGTGACCATTTTGTCCTGGGAGGCTGGGGAGGCTTCACCAAAGCCCGCACCCTCAACTCCATTGATCTGGTAGATGCCAGCATTGGTAGGGGCAGTTTAGACATTTGGAATTGGGCAGTGACCTTGGCTTTCCCCGACATTATCAAGGAAGGTAACATGGCGGGGATTATTGTGGGCATGCAACCCTGGGTGAGCAGTAGTTCCATCGTCTTTCCCGATGACATTGCCACTACGGACATTGATAGTTCCTTGCACCTGGAAGGGTTTTTCGAGTGGGCAGTGAATGATAATCTTTCCATTACCCCCGGTATTGTGGTGGTACCCAATGCGGACTACAACAACGCCAATGGCACCCTGGTAATGGGGGTAATCCGTACCACCTTCAGCTTCTAGGCATGGCAAAACCGTTCCACACAACGGACAAATAACTCCACCCCCACTGGCAACACGGCCTCATCAAAATTAAAGCGGGGATGGTGGTGGGGATAGTCCAAACCTAGGTCGCTATTGGCAGACCCTAAAAAGAAGTAACAGCCTGGCACGGCCTGGAGGAAAAATGACATGTCTTCCCCTGCTAGGGTTTGATAATCCGGTTGGAGATGGTCATCGGTTAGTAACACATCCGCCGCCGCCGATCGCACTAAATCCACCAAACGACGATCGTTGACCACGGGGGGATAGAT
>NZ_JADEWJ010000444.1:0-1384 GCF_015207725.1 Synechocystis sp. LEGE 06083 | reverse complement strand
GTTGCCCGGAAATTTTCCCTCCCTGCGGGTTTGTAATTTGCTTAATTTACAACAGTCCTTTTCCCTCGATGACTACGGCGATCGGGTGTTGAGCCATGCGGAGGTGATTGTGGTGCGGCTGTTGGGGGGAAAAAGTTATTGGCCCTACGGCTTAGAAGTGTTGGGGGAGCTAACGCAAACCAAACCAGAGTTGAAACTATTTGTCTTGCCGGGGGACGATCGCCCGGATCCATCCCTGATGGACCAGTCCACGGTGCCCCTCACCGCAGTTCACTCCCTATGGCAATATTTTGCTGAGGGGGGAACGGAGAATATTCGTCACGGCTTAATGTGGTTAGGGGATTATGGTTTTGGCTGCAATTATCAGCCCCCTGGCCCCCAAATAGTACCAAAAGTGGGAATTTATCGTCCTTAAACGGTTTTTGCTCCACTGCAGACCCCTTAGCCTCCAGCCAAGGAGAATTTTCACTGGTCAGTCCTGCCACCGAACATCCCCTCGTTGCCCTGGGTAGACCTAGGCTAAGCTGGAACAATAAGTCCTCAATCCCTAAATTTGCCATGGTTAATCATCCTTTCCATCTTTTTTTAGCCACTGCCCTAACCTTTACGGTGACTGCCCCCCAGACCATTGCTTCTGGCGTTGATGATTTGTCCTTTGGTTTGACCCCAGAAGAAACCCTAGTTAGCTTGAAATTCCCCCAAGCTGGCGATCGAGGCACAACCCAAAGCTCCGGAGGGGGAGGCACTAGGGGGGGCAGTTGTTTTACCCAGGCCAACACCAACCTCAGAATAGTAGCTCCTAGTCAAGATACGTTTACCGCCACGGCTAACCCTAGTCTGTTTGTTTATGTACCAGCTAACAGAGGGGTGGAAGGGGAATTTGTCCTCGTAGATGGGGCCGGGGAATTAATCCATAGCCAAACCGTAGCGGTACCGGAAGGAGAAACTATTTTGGCGATCGCCGTTCCCACAGAAATAGCGCTGGAACCGGGCGGCGAATATGCCTGGGCATTTGCCGTTAATTGCACCATCGATAACCAAGTGGTGGGCAGTGCCGTGGAAGCGGGACTAGTACACCGGGAGTTGAGCGTTGAGGTAACAGAGGAGATTGAAGAAACCAATGAGCCCCTGGGCAAGGCTACCCTCTATGCCAACCAAGGCATTTGGCAAGACACCCTCATGATTGTGGCCAGTTTGCCGGAACAACGGGAAGAGTTGGTGGAATTGTTAGGCTCCGTGGGACTGGATCAATTCAGCGATGTGCCGATTATTTTTGTCGGTACCGATGAAGCCGGGGACGTGCCCTTGGCCAACTGACCACTGGGGAGCAAATTTTGCCATTCCCCCTGGAGGGTGAAACCGGCCCAATAATAGGGGGAAGCAA
>NZ_JADEWJ010000094.1:0-12921 GCF_015207725.1 Synechocystis sp. LEGE 06083 | reverse complement strand
GGGTATCAAGGACGTTTTCGAGGTCTTCCCGGAGAAGATTTTTGGATACTTCATCTTCGGGGGTTTCGCCGTCAGCTTCGATGAAGTCCCCTAGGCGGGAGTCTTCTTCTTTCCCAATGGGGGTTTCCAGGGAGATGGGGAGTTGGGCTGATTTGGCGATGAAGCGGAGTTTTTCGATGGTCATCTCCATTTTTTCGGCGATTTCTTCCTCGGTGGGTTTACGTCGCATTTCCTGGGAGAGGAGTTTGGTGGTTTTTTTGATGCGGGAGATGGTCTCGTAGAGGTGGACGGGGAGACGGATGGTACGGGATTGGTCGGCGATCGCCCGGGTGATAGCTTGGCGGATCCACCAGGTGGCATAGGTAGAGAATTTGTAACCCTTTTCGTGGTCAAATTTTTCAGCGGCTCGGATTAATCCCAGGGAACCTTCCTGAATTAGATCTTGGAATGATAGACCCCGGTTCATATATTTTTTGGCAATGGACACCACCAGCCGTAGGTTGGATTGCACCATTTTGTCCTTGGCCCGGCGATTGAGAAAGAGGCGACGACGGAAGGCGGCAAAATTTTTGTTGGGCTGTTGGCTCCATTCGTTTTCCAGACTCAGTTCGTTGTCTGGATTGGCAAGATAACTATCTATATCTTTCTTTTTCGGTTCTTTTTTCTTGTCGGCGACTAATCGTTGCTTAGCGGCTTCCAACTTCCAAACCTGTTTACCCCATTCCAGTTCCGAGGGCTGGCGTTCTAGTTGGAGGGTGAGGTTGTCCCGAATTAGCTCGAGTTCGAGGAGGTCAGCAATTTGGCGAGCTAGTTCAATTTCTTCTTCGGCTCTGAGCAGACGAATGCGGCCAATTTCCTGGAGGTAGATGCGGATGGAGTCTTCGGTATAGGGTTTCTTTTTAACCGCGTCCTTACGAATTTTGCGGACCTTTTTCTCCTTCCCTTCGGTAGCGGCAACTTCCTGTTCTAAATCCTCTACGTCAACATCATCGTCGTCAATATCATCAGTGTTAATGTATTGGCTTAGTTCTATTTCTTGGTCTAGTTCAGGGGATTCAGCTTTGGTGAGTGGCTCTTTCGTCTGGGTCATGCCGTTTTCCTCGTTAACTCCTAAGTCGTGTACAAAATTAGATGGTCAGTCAAAGTTGAGGCCACCCCTAGGCATTGCTAGATGATGTGCGCTCGGTCAGTCTATTGATTCAGGGTTCTCTAACTTCTTCTTGGGGAAAAACAGAATGCAAGGATTCAGGCGTAAGAGTGTTAGAGAAGGCTAGTCAGCGGTAGAGCTTGATGAATCAGTGAAAAAAGACTTCATTGATTGTAGCCTCGATAACAAAAAAATGGGACTCAATTGTGGTCTGACCACAACTTTTTTTCCCATTGCTTGTTAGCGGGGGCAAGAAGGTTGAAAATCGTTGCCGATGATTGACCTAAAAAGGGTTGGGGCTTCTGCCTCAACGGAATTTTCTGCATGATAGTCGCTTTTTTGATTTTTTTTTGCAATTGGTGTGGGGAATTTTGCCTAGTCAAGCTTTCATTACTAATTAGTGGTGGGGGTTTTCCAACTCAATCAGTTTATCGATGCCGTTCGCCCCCTATCCAGTGAAAAACCAGGCCCAGATGGTAGTCTACGGAGCTTTGGCCTCCGTATCTTTGAAGACAATCAACTCATATATGACGATATCCCTGCCCATTGGCGCCAGGATATTGTGGTTAACCAAGAATTAGAGTGGGCCGATTCCTTGCCCCAAGCGGAAGCCATGACTAGCCATTGGCAACTGCAATTGGTGCCGGGGCCAATTCTGCTAGACCAGTACGGTTCCTTTTGGTCAGAATGGACTTTGTTGAGTGGTTTGCTCATGGCCTGGGCGGTGGCGATCGCCGTTCATTATCTGCAAAAAAGCCGTAAACATAGTGAGGAGCTGGGGGAACTAATCAAACAACAGCAAAAAGCTGAAGAATTTTTACAGTCTACCCTCCAGGAATTAGCTGTCCAAAAAACCGCCCTGGATGAGGCGGCCATTGTGGCCATCACCGATGCCGAAGGAGTCATCACCTACGTTAACGATAAATTTGTGGAAGTATCTGGCTATAGTCGGGAAGAACTGATTGGCAACACCCACCGTTTAGTTAATTCCGGTTACCATTCCCGGGAATTCTTTCAGCAGTTTTGGCAGACCATCAGAGCCGGAGAAGTGTGGCATGGACAAATCAACAATAGGACTAAAGCCGACAACACCTATTGGGTCGACAGCACCGTTGTCCCCTTTTTAGATGAAGAAGGCAATCCCTATCAATACCTGGCCATCCGCTTTGAAATCACCTCTAGCAAACAGGCTGAAAAAAGTTTGCGGGAAAGTGAAGCCCGGTTTCGGATGATGGCGGACACCTCCCCCATTATGCTGTGGGTGGCGGACCAGGACAAAAAAATGACCTTTGTCAATCAGTCCTGGTTAGAATTCCGGGGGTCTACCCTGGCGGAGGAATTGGACAATGGTTATCTAGAAGGCATTCACCCCGACGATAAGGGCCATTACCTGGGGGTTTATTACCAAGCCTTTGGCGATCGCCGACGTTTTGAATTGGAATATCGTTACCGTAGGGTGGACCAACAATACCGCTGGATTGTCAATGTGGGGGTGCCCCGTTACCTAGAAGACGGCAAATTTATGGGCTACGTGGGTTCTTGTCTGGACATCACTGACCGCAAACAGGCCCAGGAAATTTTACAGAAAAAGCTCAATCAGATCCTGTTAATGCGGAAAATTAGCCAGGAGATCCGCCGGAGCTTACAACCAACTTTAATTTTCCAAACCGCCGCCCGCCAGGTGGGCAATGTCTTTGCCGTGAGCCGTTGCCTGATCCACAACTACTCAGAAGCTACGACCGTACAGGTGCCCGTGGTGGCGGAGTATTTGGGAGGACAATTTACTTCCCTGCTGGCCGGAGAAATTGCGGTGGAACACGCCTATGACCGGATTATCATCCAAGGCGATCGGGCCATGGCGGTGGTGGATCTAGACCGGGATCTAAACTCAACTGCAAGCAAAGAATTTTACCAACGGTTCCAAGTAAAATCCCTTCTGGCACTGCGGACTTCCTACCAAGGTAAAGCCAACGGCATCATTGCCCTACACCAGTGTGACCGACAACGGGTTTGGACAGCGGACGAAATTGAATTGCTAGAGGCGATCGCCGAACAAATGGGCATAGCCCTGGCCCAAGCCTCCCTGTTGGAAAAGGAACGGGAACGTCGTCGGGAATTGGCCCAGAAAAACCTGGAATTGGAAAAGGCTAAATGGGCCGCCGAAGCCGCCAACCGGGCTAAAAGTGAATTCCTGGCCATGATGAGCCATGAAATCCGTACCCCCATGAACGGGGTCATTGGCATGACGGAATTGTTGATGATGACCGATTTAAATCTACAGCAACTGGATTATGTCCAAACCATCCGCCAAAGTGGAGAGACCCTGCTGACCATCATCAACGATATCCTCGACTTTTCTAAAATTGAAGCCGATAAACTGGTGCTGGAAACCCAAGCATTTGAACTAAGACCCCTAATTGAAATGGTGTTGGAAATGTTTGGTCCCATTGCCCGGGCCAAAAATCTGGAATTGACCTATGGCATTGACCCCCAAACCCCCGCCCGCATTCTGGGAGACCAGGTCCGGTTGCGGCAAATTCTTTCTAACTTGATCGGTAATGCCCTCAAATTCACCGAAAAAGGAGAAGTGGTGTTAACGGTAAAAGTGCAACCCTTTGACCCAGAAGAGCCATACCACACAATTTTGAATTTACCCCACCCCAGCCATCGCATCTGTTTCAGCCTCAGGGATACGGGCATTGGCATACCGCTGGAGCGCCAAGACCGTTTATTCAAATCCTTTAGCCAAGTGGATTCTTCCACCACCCGGAAATATGGTGGCACTGGATTAGGTTTAGTGATTAGCCAACGCCTCACCCAGATGATGGGAGGAGTGCTGACGGTGACCAGTGAACCAGGGGTGGGCTCCAATTTTCATTTCTGCATTCTCACCACGGCCCAGGCCCCCGCCTTGGCCGAAGCCGATTCGGTGCAACAGATGAAGGGCAAACAGGTGTTGATTGTGGATGACAACGAAACTAACCGGCGGATTTTGCAAGAGCAATGCCAGACTTGGGGGCTAGTGTGCCATTGTTTTACCAGCGGGGAATCGGCCCTGGATTGGTTTGCCCGTTGTTCGGACTTGGATGCGGCTATTTTAGATTTACAAATGCCCCAAATGGATGGCATCACCCTGGCTTACCATCTGCGGCAATTTGCCCAGGGCAAGAATTTGCCCATGATCCTGCTTTCTTCTGGGTTGGTGGCTGGTATAGATGACTTATCCCTCTTTCAAACGGTGCTCAATAAACCGGTGCGCCAATCCTTGATATTTGAAAGTTTAGTCAACCTTTTCCAGGGGTCGGTGGATCTGGCGGACTACCCCCTACAGTTTGAGCGGTTGGATTTACCGGAATTTATCCTGGACGGAGATAAGCCCCCCACAGAAGACAACGTCACCAGTCTGCAACCGGCCCTACAAATTCTCTTAGCAGAAGATAATCTGGTTAACCAAAAAGTAGCCCACCAGATGCTCAATAATTTGGGTTACCCAGTGGCGATCGCCAACAATGGCCAGGAAGTGATCCATGCCTTGGAGGAAAAGTTTTATGACCTAATCCTGATGGACATGCAAATGCCGGTGATGGATGGTCTGACCGCCTGCCGTCACATCCGTCAAACCTTACCGCCGGAACGTCAACCCCGCATTGTGGCTATGACCGCCAATGCCATGCCCAGCGATCGCCAAGACTGCTTGAATGCCGGCATGGACGGCTACATTAGTAAACCAGTTTCCATTGCCCAACTACGAAAAGTATTACAAGATACTCCGGTCTTGATGGCTTCCCCCCAAGCTGGGGGAGATGCTGTTACCCCAGAGGTCGATATTATGACCGTAGAAGAACAAACCATCGTCAAACCCACCGCTATGACTGTGTCTCCCCTGGACCCCACGGCGATTGCCTTTTTGCGGGACGAACTCTGTGGCGGCGACTTGGACCTGTTTAGGGAAATGGTGGTGTGTTACTGCCAGGAAAGCCAAAAGTTAATACAGGAATTGCTGCAAGGGTTGGAGACAGGGAATTTAGATGTGGTCAAACGCGCTGCCCATTCTCTCAAATCCAGTAGTGCCTCCCTCGGGGCCCAGCAATTGTCTGCTTTCTGCCAACAACTAGAAAAGGATGCTGGATCAGGTAAACTAGGTTCAGAGTCTCCCACCCAGTTGGCTGACCATTGTCAACAATTACACACCGCTGTGGTGGAGGCCCTCACTCCCTTCGCTGTTCCCTAGCTATGAATCTGCCTAAGCCAACGGAAACCCCCGCCGCAAACATTTTAGTGGTGGACGATGATGGTTTTATGCGGATGCAACTGCGGGTTTATCTACAAAAAGAAGGACACCGGGTAGAACTGGCCGAGAATGGGGAAGAGGCCCTGGCCAAATTTGCTGAAATCAAGCCAGAAGTGGTGTTAATGGATGCCCTGATGCCCGTCATGGACGGCTTTGCCTGCTGTCAGGCCCTGATGAAAAATTATCAAAACCCTTCTCCATTAGTGCTAATGATTACAGGGCTAGACGATGAAGCTTCGGTGGATCGGGCCTTTGAGGCGGGGGCAATCGATTATGTGACCAAACCAATTCATTGGGCAGTACTGCGGCAGAGGGTAAAACGTTTGCTCTACCAAAGTCGTCTGCAACACCAACTGGAATCCGCCAACCAAATGTTGGAACGGTTAGCCAAAATCGACCAACTAACTCAGTTAGCCAACCGTCACCAGTTGGACTTATTTTTGAATACGGAATGGCCCGAGGCAATCCGAGAACAGTATCCTTTTTCCATTTTGCTCTGTGACATAGATTATTTCAAAAACTATAACGACCATTACGGTCACCAGGGAGGGGATGACTGTTTACAACAGGTGGCCAAGGCCTTAAGCAGAGTGGTGCACCGTCCCAAGGATTTGGCTGCCCGCTATGGTGGGGAGGAATTTTTGATGGCCCTACCCAACACAGACCTCGAAGGAGCTATTCACATCGGGGAAAACATCCAAGCAGAAATTGCTCGCCTCGCAATTCCCCACGCCCGATCGGCGATCGCCAACCATGTCACCCTGAGTATTGGTTGTGCCAGCACCATTCCCTGCCTAGGTAGCAGTTGGGAACAGTTGGTGGCGGCGGCGGATAAATATTTGTACGAAGCCAAGGCCCAGGGGCGCAATCGTTTGGTCAGTGGTCGATGGGGGGAAGAAGCCATGGGATAATCAGGCCAACGCTACTCTGAGCTGTTTTTTGATGAAATTTTTTACCGCTATGCGTGACGTTCTCATTAGTCTCACTGTTGTTGCTTTTTTTAGTTTGGTGTTAGTTTCCGTGGCCATTTTTGGTAAATCGTCCCCTCCGGCGATCGCCGCTCCCCAGGAAGTTAACCCAGTCCAAATTGCCCAAGCTTCTGCCCTACAAACCCCAGAACCATCTCCTATGACTGCCGAAAATTCCGCCAATATTGTCACCACCGAATCTGGATTGCAATACATCGATGAAGTGGTAGGGGAAGGCCCCAGCCCCACTAAGGGCCAAAAGGTAGAAGTACACTACACTGGTCGCCTCACCGACGGCACTAAGTTTGATAGCTCCGTTGACCGCAATAAACCCTTTACCTTCACCATCGGCGTCGGCCAGGTGATTAAAGGTTGGGATGAAGGGGTAGCCACCATGCAGGTGGGTGGTAAGCGTAAACTAATTATTCCACCGGATTTGGCCTATGGTTCCCGGGGAGCGGGCGGTGTAATTCCCCCCAATGCCACCTTGGAATTTGAAGTGGAATTGCTTGGTATTAAATAGTTTTTAATTACCCATCGCTAATCTCAATAATCTGCTTTTCCGTCACTAGGACTTGCAGAGGGATGTCCCAGGGGTCGTGGGGGAGCTTTTCCCTCAGCCCCACTTCAAATAATATTCCAGCCTTGGGCACTGCCCGCCAGAGGGGATCGGTAAACAATCGGTCATAATAGCCACCGCCATAGCCCAAACGGTATCCTTGGCGATCGCCTGCTAAGCAAGGCACCAGCAATAAATCCACTGTGGTCGGTGACCAGATTTCAGTTTGATCGGTGGGTACCTTAATGCCATAGGCTCCGGTGGTTAACGCTTGTCCCCATTGCCAGGGATGCCAAACCAAATTTTTTTGCACACAGCGGGGAAAGCCCCAATGTTTTGCTTTGCCTAGGCGATCAAACAATGGCTCTAAATCCGCTTCCCGTTGGGTACTGAAATAGGCACAGATCCGACTGCTCTGCTGAAACACTGACCATTGCTGGAGGTTGGCACATAATTCCAGGCTTTGACGTTGCCATTGCACCTCCGACAATTGCCGTCGCTGTTGTAGTACTTTAGTTCGCAATTGGAATTTGTCCACTAACCTCCACGGCGGCCCAGAAAGGCAAAGATTGGCGTTGTTGTCCACATATTAGAATTGGGTCGATTGTAGTGGATTGATCCCGCTACCAATGGCCATAATATGGGAATTTTTCGGTATAACCCTGGTTGTACAACTCAGGCGATCGCCGTTTGCAGGAGTTAATTTGGTTAGCATCACTATTCAAAACAAAACTTTTTCCCCGATCCAAGCCCTCATTTTCGATAAGGACGGCACCCTGGAAAATTCCAAAGTTTATCTCGAAAAACTCACCGTAGCTAGGTTGGCCCTATTGGAGCAGAAAGTACCTGAACCCAATTTTGGCGATCACCTGGCCGGAGCCTTTGGCTTTAACCGGGGTAGTGCCCAGTTGGACCCGGGGGGACTAATGGCGGTGGGCAGTCGTCGGGATAACGTCATTGCCGCTGCTAGCTACATTGCCGAACAAGGCCATGGCTGGTTCCAGAGTTTGGAGATCGCCAACCAATGTTTTGACCAAGCCGATCGCCAAATTGTGGCCAATGCCGACACCTGTCCCATGTTCCCCACCGTGGTGGATTGTTTGAAGAACTGGCGCAACCAGGGGGTGAAAATTGCCATTTTGTCCGCCGCCCGTCAAAGGAGTGTGGAACGCTTCATTGCCGACCACCAATTGCAAAACTTAGTGGACGTGGCCAAGGGGTCTGACCAAGGACTTAGTAAGCCCGATCCAGCTTTGTACCTTTTAACCTGCCAAGAGTTAGAGGTGAAACCAGCACACACCTTGATGATTGGGGATGCCCAGGGAGACATCACCATGGCCAAGGGGGCCAATGCCCAGGGGGCGATCGCCATTCACTGGCCTGGCTACCCCAAGGGAAATTTATTGGGAGCCGATGTCACCATCGCCGATTTAGAGCAAATTCAATGCCAGCCCTGAACCGCCCCAACGACCTCGCCCCAGCTTGAGCCAAGACAACAAACGTGGGAAGATAGCCCTGTCTTGCCCAGAGTCCTGGTTTTTAGTTTTTTTGGTTAGCCCCTATGCAGTGCCGTGTTTGTGATTCTACCCGTCTAGATTTGGCGATCGATTTGGGGGAACAACCCTGGTGTAACCATTTTCTCACCCCGGCGGAAGTGGGGCAGGAACCCTATTACCCCCTGCGGGTTTTGTACTGCCAGGACTGCGGCACCGTGCAATTGGACTACACAGTTAAAAAAGAAATCATGTTTGGGGACCACACCTATCTATCCGGTGTGACCAAATCCCTCAGTGACCACTTTGCGCGGGTAGCCCAGGAACTGGACGAACGCTTTTTTGCCGACACCCCAGAAAAATCCGTGCTGGACATCGGCTCCAACGACGGCACCCAGTTAAAGCATTTCCAAGCCCTGGGCTATGACGTGCTGGGGGTGGAATCTTCCAAAACCACCGCTAAAATTGCCAACGATGCCGGGGTGCCCACCCTCAACGATTTTTTCAACCTGGAGGTGGTGCAAAAGTTAGGGCGTAAATTTTCTGCCATTAATGCGGCGGGGGTATTTTTTCATTTGGAAGAACTCCATTCCGTCACCGAAGGCATCCGGGAAGCCTTGGCCGAAGATGGAGTATTTGTGGTGCAGTTTCTCTATATGAAACGCATTGTGGAAAACTTGGCTTTCGACCAGATTTACCATGAGCATTTGCTGTACTACAATCTCCAAACCATTGAAGTGTTGCTCAATCGCCATGGGCTATCCATGTTCGATGCCTACCTCGCCCCCATCCACGGTGGTTCCATTGTCGGTTTTGTCACCCACCAAGGCAAACGGCAACCCTCGGAACGGCTCCAGGCCATGCGTCAGGCGGAAGTGGATGAAAAAAGCAATGACTACCAAACCTACCTTGACTTTGCCCAACGCATTGAAACCATGAAGGCGGAAAACCTCGCCTATCTAGACGAAGCTAAGCAAGCCGGGAAAACCATTTGGGGCTTTGGCGCTCCGGTCAAGGGTAATACGTTGCTCAATTACTTTGGCATCGGCCCCCAATATTTAGATTATTTGGTGGAAAAAAATGAACTACGGCGGGGCTTGGTTTCCCCTGGTATGCACATTCCGCTTTTAATTGAAAAAGAGCTAACCAGTTTACCCGACATTTATTACGTTCTCGCCTGGAACTTTAAGCGGGAAATTTTGGCCAATAATCAGCATTTGATTGACCAGGGGGTAGAATTCTTCTTCCCCGTTAATCCCCCCGATGCTTGATAAATTAGTTTCTTAATGGCTGAAGTGGGAGCCTTCCTGCTTCGGTTTGTGATCCGGTTGGCTAGCAAAATAGGCGATCGCCCTTTCCATGTCCATTAATAAAAGATCGGCCATATCCCGACTAAAACCCTCTTTCACGACAATGCGTTGCACCACCAAATCTTCACGATTTTTGGGCATGCGGTAGGCCGGCACTAACCAACCCCGTTCGCGCAATTTATCGGCCATGTCGTAGAGGGTATAAGAAGTATTGGCTAACGCTTCGTCCTTGAGCTTCCAGGCAAATACGGGAATATCGCCACCGTCGGTGAGCAGTTCAAAGGGACCTAATTGGGCAATTTTGCCGGACAGATAGAGGGCCGTATCCCGACAGGTTTGCTGGATTTTACGATAACCTTCTTTGCCCAGGCGGAGAAAGTTGTAATACTGGGCCACCACCTGGTTGCCGGGGCGGGAAAAGTTGAGGGCAAAGTTGGGTAAATCTCCCCCCAAATAGTTGCAGTGGAAAATTAGTTCTTCCGGCAATTCTTCTTTATCTCGCCAGATAATCCAACCTACCCCCGGATAAACCAAGCCATACTTGTGGCCAGAGGTGTTGATGGATTTCACCCAGGGTAAACGAAAATCCCACCGGAGGTCCGGGTCTAAAAAGGGAGCAATGAAAGCGCCACTGGCCCCATCCACATGGAGTGGTATCTCCCAACCAGTTTTTTGGTTCAATTCTTCTAGGGCATCGTTCAAAGCTTCGATGGGTTCGTAACTACCGTCAAAAGTGCTGCCTAAAATACCAACCACACCAATGGTGTTTTCATCCATGAGCTTCACTGCTTCGGCGGGGCTGATGTGGTACCGATCGCCTTCCATGGGTACAAAGCGGGGTTCCACTTCCCAGTAACGGCAGAATTTTTCCCAACAAACCTGGACGTTAATGCCCATAACCAAATTAGGGCGATCGGCCGGTTTACCCTGGGCCTGTCGTCGTTGCCGCCATTTCCACTTCATGGCCATGCCCCCCAACATAGCTGCTTCACTGGAACCAATGGTGGAACAGCCGGTGGCTTCAGCGCTGGCCGGTGCATTCCAGAGTCGGGACAAAATATTCACACAGCGCAACTCAATTTCAGCGGTTTGGGGATACTCATCCTTATCGATCATGTTTTTGTCGAAGGTATCCGCCATCAGTTGCCTAGCTTCTGGCTCCATCCAGGTGGTGACAAAGGTGGCCAAATTTAAACGGGAATTACCATCTAGCCCTAATTCATCGTGGATGAGGTTATAGGCGATCGCCGGTAGCATCTCCGTTTCCGGTATTTCATATTTACTGACGGCATTGGCCAAACCCCGGGCCGCATAGGTGGGGGTGAGTAGGCTTTCCGCTGGGCTGAGTTGGCTGAGGTCAATTTTTTTATGGACCATAATAATGATGATGACGATTTTGCCAATAGGGATTAACTTTCCCTTCAGGGTAACGGTTGACCGACTTTTGATACGGAAATTTTGGCAGGGGGGAGAAAAAATCGAAAAATGCGATGTAGTATAAAGGAATCTTACTTGTATGGAATCAATTCAGTAAAGTGAATGAATAGTCTACTGTCTCGTATTACTCAAATCCCCGGTCAGTGTGGTGGTCGTCCTTGTATCCGAGGAATGAGGATTCGAGTGAGCGACATTTTAGAAATGTTGGCTGAAAATGTTAGCACCTCTGAGATTTTAGAGGATTTTCCAGACCTAGAAATTGCAGATATTCAGGCTTGTCTCGTCTTTGCTGCACGGCGAACTGATTTTCTCCAGTTGACCGCATGAATATTTGGGTTGATGCTCAATTACCCCCAACATTGGCGGATTGGCTGTCCAGTAGTTTTGACTTAGAGGCTGCAGCTTTGAGAGATCTTGGATTACGGGATGCCAAAGACATTGAAATTTTTGATGCGGCACGAGTTGCCAACTCTGTAATCATGACAAAAGACAGCGATTTTGTTGATCTTGTCTGTCGGTTAGGAATACCACCTCAGATTATTTGGCTGACTTGTGGCAATGTTACGAATCGAAACTTACGTCGGATTCTTTCAAGTACCTTGCCAAAGGCTTTAGAAAAACTGCAAGAAGGCGAAATGATTGTAGAAATCAGCAGCCCATAAACAATCCCCTGTTGGTATGCTTCAAAATATGACATGCAGGATCTACCCTAGCTTTCAGCTGAGGTCAGTTTTTTTATGGACCATCGCAGTACTTTGGGTAACTTTTGTGGACTCCCTTTAGGTTAACCCCCAATTTCGTCTATCAACGTCCCATATAAATTTGGCCGGCGATCGGCTAGGTAATTGGTATTTTCCGGATGGGTGGAGCCATAATTTCCCGGTACACAATCAGCGATCAGTAAAGTTTCTTCGTTGCGGGGATGGAGCAGAATGTCCCCGTGGGGCCCGGCAATGACACTGTTGCCCAAATATTCCCCCACCAGTACCGTTTCTCCCTGGGCATTTTGCCTAGTTTCACCACCAGCGCGATTACAGTAGGCGACAAAAATTACATTTTCCAAAGCCCGCACGGGAATAATATTTTGGGACACATCCGGGTAGGGCATCTTGGTTCTTTCGCCAGTGGAAAGCAACGTCCAAACGTCCGCCGCAGTGGGAATCACCACCAATTTTGCCCCCCGTAGGGCCAGGATACGACTCAATTCGGCAAATTCTGCTTCGTAGCAGTTCAACAAACCAATGGGAAAACCATTTACTTCATGGATGGTGAAAGCTTCCCCCTCCTCTTTATGGCAGTGGCCCTGGGAGTAAATTTTGCCTTCGTCCGGGCCCCAGAGATGGGTTTTGCGGTAGGTTTTGAGTAATTTTCCCTGGTTATCAAACAGGTTAATGCTGTCGTAGTAGTGGCTTTCTCCGTTAATAATTGCCTTTTCCGGGTAGGGACAAATGATGGCAATGTCATATTGTTTGGCCAGTTGCCCCACCTGGGCCATAACGTCCCCATCCTTGGCGATCGCCAATTGGTGTACTTCCTGGGGGGAAAGGGCGTAACCGGTGAGATAAAGTTCGGCAAAACTGATCAGTTGGGCGCCAAAACTCCGGGCGGCCTGGATCGCTTCCTCCATTTTCCCTAGGTAATAGGCGATCGCCTCGGTATCACCAATGGGGCCCCCTTGATTTTGGTAAATAGCTAGTCTTACCCCCGTACCTGGGG
>NZ_JADEWJ010000443.1:0-1412 GCF_015207725.1 Synechocystis sp. LEGE 06083 | reverse complement strand
CAATTATTCACCTCCACCACCGGTTTACTTTATACTCCAGTTTTTGTCGGCCCTGCCATGTTGGGTTTTATTCCTGGTTACTACAATTCCGCCTTTGGTTTATATGGTGCTTGGAAATCCTGGGGCGGCCCTGGCGATAATCCTACTACCCCCAATGGTTGGTATGGCCAAGCTGGTATTTACGATGGTAGGGGAGCGCAAGGAGTACAGACTGGATTGGTTTGGCCCAACTTTTCTGGCCCCCTATTCAAAGTGGCGGAAGTGGGCGGAACCTGGACTCCCTACGCTGATGCGCCAGAAGTCGGTTGGGGGAGTGTGGCAGTGGGAGGATGGCGACAGAGCGGCCCGCTGACAGCCCCTGGGGGAGCATTTGAATCCCAAACGGGGGGCATGTATGCCTACTTAGTCCAAAAACTGGGCAAATTTCGAGAGACTAAAGACCAAAATGGCATTGTTGGTTTTGTCCAAGGTGGTTGGAACAGTTCCAGTACGGCCCTGATGCACAGTTCCTTTGGTTTCGGTCTAACCTTTATTGCCCCCTTTGGCGATCGCCCGTTGGATAGTTACGGCTTTGGGTTTTCCTGGGCCAGATTAAATGCAAATCCCCTGGCAGGCTATGGCTTTAACAGCTATGAAACGATGTTACAGTTCTATGCCCAGTACCATTTGGTGGGCAATTTATTCATCCAACCCGTGCTAACGGTGTTGCCTACCCCCGGCGTGATGGGGGCAACGGGGCCCAGCATCAGTGGCACAGTACAACTCACTTTCCCTTTCTAGAAAATGGGGCTACCTATTCCGCCTAGGAATCGGCAGGGTTAGATTCTGACTCTCCACTTTCCCCCTCCAGAGTTGATGGAGATTCTGTCAGGTTTTTCGGGGGGGTAAATTGGGGTGGTTCCCCGTCATCGCCCGTATTAATTTTCGGGATAAAGCCTGGCCTCCGGGACCGTTCCCATCCCACCGGCCGCTTGGAGTTATACCAGGCCACCAAACCGATGGATACCGCCGCCACTAAGCCCACCACATACACCGCCACAAAATAGGTGGGAAACGTGCCAGCAACCGCCAGGATGGGTAGAGCAAACATATTTTTCAGGAAATAATGGTCGGGGGAATAACGAACCCAATCTTAACAAAAATTGTTATCGGGGTAATGGCTGACCCTGGGGTGATTTCAGACATTGAACAGCTAATTTTTGGCTTTTTTTTGCATTTGGTAACCAATTTAGCAATCCGATCCCCGGGGGGGTGTCCTATGATAAAGTGCCAGATGTGGAGTAAGATTAGTGTCGGCCACACCATATCTGTGGCTTAATTTATCTAAGCTCTGACCTCGGGCCCTTGACCCTACCGGTTTGTTCCGCTACCCTACGAAGTCCCCCTGACTGTCTTTTTCTATGCACCCCACC
>NZ_JADEWJ010000093.1:0-13113 GCF_015207725.1 Synechocystis sp. LEGE 06083 | reverse complement strand
GACGAACGATCAGCGCTAACAGGCAAGCTAGGGAAGAAAGCAGGGGAAGATTGTCAACCCAATTAAAGCTAGTGTAGCGAATTCGGGCAATCTCTTTGGGACGCTAAGGTCAAAAATCCATCCTCCACCCTTGGGTTTTGGACGTGCACCCTGGGTTTAGGTTTCCCCTGGGCCATAGCTCTGCACACTATTTAATAATGCTGGCACCGCCGCCGCTGGCCAACCCCCTTCCGCTTTACGCCCCTGGTGCAAAATAAACCTCAATCCGTAGGCATGGGCATAGCCCTCAATTTCTAGCCAAATTAACTCACTGCTCAGTTCACAACAAATTTTTTCCTCCTCCATTAACTGGTCGGCGATCGCCGTGACAGTCTCGGCCAACTCCCGACTTAAACGCTTAAAGTCAGCAAATTCTGCCCTGGTCAACTCCAACGCCCAATCCTCTGAACCCAGTAAAAAAGGAAAAGTCTCGCCATTGGGATCAAAGCCCCAGCGCCAACCGGAACCCTCCTGAATAGTTTTTGACAGCATCAAATTGGCCAGCGGAGAAGAAAAAAGAGAGTTAGTCGTAAGCCGGGTTCTGTTCCAGGATGCGAGGCACCCAGGGGGAGTTATCTATCTGGGAAATTTGTTACCAAATTCCTCAAGCGGTTCCACCAATCATGGGGCAGGAAAAAGACCAACCTTTGCCCCTCCGACCTTGCTTCCAACCGGGGTTTACCGAGCCAGTACCTCTCGATACTGCTGGTGCGCTCTTACCGCACCTTTGCACCCTTACCTTTTCAGGTATCAGTTATCAGGTATCAGGGGTTTAGACTGATCACTGGTCACTGGTCACTGTAACGGCGGTATTTTTCTGTGGCACTATCCTCACGCTCGCGCGCACTGGGCGTTACCCAGCAAGTTTGGCCTTTGGGAAGCCCGGACTTTCCTCAGATTCCCTGTGACAGGAATCCGCAACTCCCGCCCTAACTCTCTTTTTCTAGTGTGCCATTGATCAGAACTCTCCGCCGATGTGGTTGAGGGCGCAAATTAATTGAAACTTCATTGCCTCCTCCGTAGTCTTGGGGGATTGGTGCTAGAAACTGATCCCATGAAAAAATTTGCCTGTTTAGCTTTGTCCGTATTACTCAGTGGAGCCGTGGGCTTACCCAGTGGGGCCGGAGAAGTATTGGATCGCATTGAACAAACGGGGGTGATTAATGCCGGCACCAGAAAGGATGCGGTGCCCTTCGCCTACGTCGATGACCAAGGGCAATGGGTGGGCTTTTCCATCGATATGCTGGAATTAATTCGCCGGGAAGCGGAAGCCAGACTAGGCAGGCCAATCAAGCTAAATATGGTGGAAGCCACCGCCGATAACCGCTTTGACTTGATTAAAGATCAAACCATTGATTTAGAATGCGCTTCTTCCACTTTCACTTGGAATAGAACAGCAATGGTGGATTTTTCGGTTAGTTACTTTGCCGATGGCACCAAAATTATCACCGGGGTGGACAGTGATTTAGAGTCCGCCGATTCCTTGGCTGGTCGGGCGATCGGGGTTATTGCCGACACCACCAACGAAAAAGCTATTCTTAATTTTCAGCCGGGGGCGACCATCGTCGAAGTTGAAGACCAAGCCGATGGTATGGCCAAGCTCGAAGCTGGAGAAATTGAAGCCTTTGCCGGAGATGGCATTGTTTTGGCCGGGTTGAAAAAAACTTCTGACAATCCCCAACAGTGGAAGGTGGTGCCTAATTTTCCCTATCAGTACGAAGCCTATGCCTGTTTATTGCCCAAAGATGATTCGGATTGGCGCAATTTGGTGAATTATAGCCTGCTCAAATATATGGAGGGGGTAATCAGTGATCAGAGGACAGCGGTGGAGATTTATGAACGGTGGTTCGATGAAGAAACTGGCGTTGCTCCCTATCCCCGGGAAACGATCAACGATTATTACCAGGGCATTGTGGACAGTTTTGAATGGATTCCCATTGTTAGCTATTAACAATTATTGGCAGAGTTTGAAATAGGGAATAGTTTCCCCCCGACTCTTCGTTAGAAGGAATGATTAAATTAGGCAGTTTCTGATGCATAATTTTCTTCTGAGGACGAGCAAGCATCTATTACATCCAGCTTTTAATAGTTTTAATCACGCATTACATCAGCCTGAAGTCGAACAAGAGCGATTGAAAATTAAAATTATTCAGCGCTTAATTCATACCCATTATGGCCAATCTTTGGGCATCACGAAAAATTCCCCCTGGTCGGCTATTCCTATAGTTAGTTATGAAGATTTTTCTCCTTGGCTAGAACAGCAGCAAACTTCGCCTACACAATCAATCATTACCAACGAAAAAATTCGATCTTGGCAACAAACTTCCGGCAGTTCTGGAGCCAGTAAGCAAATTCCCTATACCCATGGTTTACTAACTGCGTTTACGTTTATGTTTGCTGTTTGGGCCTACGATTTGCTCCACCATGGCCCAGATTTTCGCACAGGCAAAACCTATGCTTGTATTTCTCCCACCTTTGGCGATCGCCCTGGAGGCATTGATGACACGGATTATTTAACGGGACCTCTGCGCTGGCTTAGTAGTTATTTTTTAGTGCGGGTGGGTAATCATTTTTCCGACGGGGATACTTTTCGTTGGGTTTTAGCCCTAGCTTTATTACAAAACCCAGACTTAGAAATTATTTCCCTTTGGAGTCCAACTTTTTTGACCGTGCAATTAGCATTTATCACTCAGAACCGCCATGCCCTAATTGCAGCCCTTGGCGATCGCCTGGATGATGCCAGACGGAAAGCTCTAGCAACAGAGCCGATTAATTGGTTAAAAATCTGGCCACAGTTAAAGCTGATTTCCTGTTGGAATCAACTATTTGCCAGGGAACAGGCCGGGATTTTGCAAGCTTATTTTCCCGGAATATTTATCCAAGGAAAAGGTCTATTAGCCACGGAAGCTCCCATTACCATTCCCTTAATCAAGGCTGGGGGATTTGTGCCCTTGGTGAACCAAATTGTGTTGGAATTCATGGCTGCTGATGGCACCATTGTGGATTTGTCTAACCTACAAACAGGTCAAATTTATCAACTAATTATTTCCACTCCGGGGGGACTATACCGTTATCGCCTTGGCGATCGCCTGCAGGTATCCCATTGGTATCTTAAAACTCCTTGCTTAGCTTTGGTGGGTAGGGGCGATCGGGTGAGTGACTTGGTGGGGGAGAAATTAACCGAAGAATTTGTG
The DNA here is from genome assembly GCF_015207725.1 of Synechocystis sp. LEGE 06083. Taxonomy (NCBI): domain Bacteria; kingdom Bacillati; phylum Cyanobacteriota; class Cyanophyceae; order Synechococcales; family Merismopediaceae; genus Synechocystis; species Synechocystis sp. LEGE 06083. Next base: position 9,880 of record NZ_JADEWJ010000093.1, on the reverse strand, counting down.
GACCAAACCTTGAGGGATCTCGCCTTGGTCGATGGCGACGGTCTCCGTTGCTTAGTGCCAGTGCCGGGGCCCCAACCCCATTACGTTTTCTACCTATCCCCTACGGCAATGATGGCGATCGCCGGAGAAGAACAAACATTGGCCCAGCGACTAGATCACAGCCTCCAACGTAGTTTCCATTACCGTCGGGCTCGGCAGTTGGCACAGTTAGGCCCCGTGCAAGTGAGGACAGACGGTTATCCCCATTGGTTAACCCAGGGGCGTTGGGGAGATGAAAAAGGTTATTGCCTCCGCATTCCTCCTTCTAACCTTGTTTGAAAAACGCTCCTGACCAAAAATTGGGGACAAACCAGACACAATTCCTTCCCGGCGATCGCCCCATCTGCCAAGCCCCTAGCCCTGATGGGGTAAAATTCAAGGGTTGGTTTCGTTGTAATTATCAGTTAGAGAAATACATGGGTGGACAGACGCTCGCAGAATCTTCCCAAATTTTGCGCCAAGAAGTATTGGGAGCCCGCCGCTTCAGCAACTTTTTTTGGGCTGGAATTTCCACCATTGGCGGTGTTGGTTTCCTGTTGGCCGGCCTTTCTAGCTACTTCGGCAAAAATCTTTTGATTGTTAGTGACACTACCGGACTGCAGTTTATTCCCCAAGGTGTGGCCCTACTTTTCTACGGTGTGGCCGGCAGCACAGTGGCAGGTTATCTCTGGTTGACCATGGCTCTGAACGTGGGCAGTGGTTACAACGAATTCAATAAAAAATCGGGGCAGGTAACCATTTTTCGTTGGGGTTTCCCCGGCAAAAATCGCCGCATTGAATTGGTTAATAAAATTGCCGATGTCCAGGCAGTAAAAGCAGAAATTAAGGAAGGTGTTAACCCTAAGCGTTCCCTGTACCTCAAAGTTAAACAGCGACGGGACATTCCCCTCACCAGGGCTGGGCAACCCATTTCCCTTTCCCAGTTGGAAAACCAAGGGGCTGAGTTAGCTCGCTTTCTAGGGGTGCCCCTGGAAGGCTTGTAAATTACCGTTTCCCCCAGCCAGATCCCAATATCAAAGGCACCAAATCCAGGGCAGAAACCGGGTATGTGCTGTGTTAAATTGACCTGCACTTACTCTGGAAGATAATCGAGGTGGACTAAGATCCCTAGCAAGGGACTCTAGGTTGGCTGATTTGCACAAAGATAACAGCAGTCCCCATTAGCAATTACGGAGATTATTAGGAGATTAGATTTTATGCGGATTCTACCGAACATTAGCCGAGCCACTTGGTTTGTGGGCATCTTTTTTGTTGTCAATATCTTGCTTACTGCTTGCAATCAGCCATCTGCCAATTCTTCAGCAGATCCCTCCCCCACAGAAAGCAACGGCCCAGTGGCCCAGTTAGCCACAGACCAGTACAAGGACTATAAGCCCCGCTTAAATGGCAAAGCCACCGTGGAAATGATGGTTAACGGCAAGCCGATCATCATTGAAGTGGACGGAGAAAATGCGCCGATCACCGCCGGTAACTTCGTTGACCTAGTGGAACAGGGCTTCTACAACGGCCTAACTTTCCACAGGGTAGTGGATGGCTTTGTGGCCCAGGGGGGAGATCCCAAAGGTGACGGTACGGGCGGCTATGTGGATAAAAATACCCAACGTCCCCGCAATATTCCTTTGGAAATTAAGATCGATCCTTCGGTGGAGAATGCGCCGCAAGAGCCTTTGTATGGTCAACCGGTGGGACAACAGGGCGGCTACAGCAGTCCCCCCGTGGTGTTGCCCCATAAAAGCGGTGCAGTGGCCATGGCCCGTTCCCAAATGCCGGATTCCGCTTCTTCCCAGTTCTATTTCACCCTGTCTGATGAAACGGGATTTTTAGACGGTGATTATGCCGTGTTTGGTTACGTCACCCAGGGCATGGACGAGGTGCTGAAGATCAAACAGGGAGACAAAATCCAGTCCGCCAAGGTAATTGCAGGGCAAAATAACCTAGAAAAATAGATGGATAGTTCTCACGAAATTTTCCCCCAGCCCAAACAGTTCCTGGAATCGGAATCCGTTACCCCCTATGCTGATGCCGCCGTGGTGGTGGTGCCCATTCCCTACGAAGCCACTACTTCCTACCGCAAGGGCTGTCAGTATGGCCCTGGGGCGGTGCTAGAAGCTTCGGACCAGTTGGAAGCCTACGATGAAGAGTTGAATACTTCCCCTTGTCATGATTTGGGCATTTACACCTGTGCTCCCTTGGTAGACAGCAATGAGCATCCGACTTTGGCAGGGGATGCCATGGTGACCCAAGTTTGTGACGGTATTGTCCCCTTTGTGGAGGACGGTAAATTTGTGGTGGCGATCGGTGGGGAGCATGCCATTACCACTGGGGTAGTGCGGGCTATGCAGAAGGTAACGTCGGAGCCTTTCACTGTGGTGCAAATTGACGCCCACGGAGATATGCGGGACAAATTTGAAGGTTCCCAACATAACCATGCCTGTGTGATGCGCCGGGTGTTGGAATTAGGTTTACCCACTCTCCCGATCGCCATCCGGGCTATTTGTCAGGAAGAGGCAGATCTAATTCGAGCAAAAAATATTCCTGTCTTTTGGGCTAGGGAAATGGCTGATAACCCTGATTGGATTGACCAGGCGATCGCCAGCATCACTACGGAGAAAGTCTTTCTCACCATCGACATGGACGGTTTTGATCCAGGCTTCATGCCGGGGGTAGGTACTCCCGAACCAGGGGGACTAGGTTGGTATGAAGGGTTAAAATTTTTCCGCCGTCTTTTTCAAACCAAGCAAGTGATTGGTTGTGACTTGATGGAGTTGGCTCCGGTGCCGGGCTCAGTGGTGTCGGAATTTTCCACAGCGAAGCTGGCTTACAAGTTGATGGGTTACTGGGGAGAGTCCCAGGGGAAAAAACCTTAGCTGTTGTCAAAAATTCTCCTGAAGTTTAGGAAAACGGGAATATAAAAGTTTGTTTGAAAAGCCCCCCTAGCCCCCCAAATTTGGAGGGAAACTGAGTGAAAGTTCCCCATATAGCCAAAGTGTTAAAACGACAGGGCCAAAATTGATCCATGGATTCTAAACTTTGCGGGTCAAACTTCCTCAAAATAATAAAGGTTTGAGGGTTTCCACCACGGATTTGGCTAAGCTCGGTAGATGGTAGCCCCCTTCTAGTCCGAATACCGGATAGGGAGAGATTTCCATTAGATAGTGGCTCATCATGCCGTAATCCTCCGGGGCTACATTCATATAGGCCAAGGGATCGGCTCGGTTAGCGTCATAACCAGCACTCACCAACAGTAAATCCGGTTTTGCCTCTCGTAAAAACGGGAGAATTTTGTCCTCAAAAGCCTCTTGATAAACGTGGCCATCTCCCCCTGGTTTGAGGGGAATATTGAGCACATTGTCATGTTTACCCCGATCGCCTGCGGCCCCTGTGCCGGGATAACAGGGAAATTGGTGCAAAGAACAATAAAAAATGTGGGGGTTATTTTCCACCAGTGCCTCAGTGCCATTGCCGTGGTGCACATCCCAATCCACAATGGCTACCCGTTCCACCCCTGGCCTAGTTAAAGCGTAATGGGCGGCGATCGCCACACTGTTGAGCAAGCAGAAACCCATGCCTGTATTGCGAATGGCATGGTGACCGGGGGGACGGGCCAACACAAATGCCGCTTCCCGTTGGCTTAAAGCATGGTCAACCCCATCCAGCCAGGCCCGCACCGCTAAGCGAGCCAACTCATAACTCTGGGGAGAAACAGGGGTATCGACATCGAGGGAACCGCCGCCCTCCTCAGCTAATTTTGCCAATTTGTTTAAATATTCTTGGCTATGGCACCGAAGAATGTACGGGTCTAAATTCCCCGCCACTGGAGAAGGCCTTTGCCAATGGAGATAATTGGCCCCGGGCATCTTCCGTAACGCAGTGACGATCGCCGTCAGTCGAGCTGGACATTCGGGGTGGGTGGGGCCAGTTTCGTGGTGCAAAAAATCCGCGCTGTAGATAATAGCGACCATGGTGGGAGGAGGATGATGGTGAAATTAAGTAAAGAAAGCGGAGCAAAAAGTTTGGCCAGCCCCTCAGCCATTGCCCCAGGGCCATGACCCACCAATGCTATTCTAGGTAGGGTATTGAGCCAAATTTAAGATCGAGGCAGTTTAGGCTATGCAAGTTAATAATCTCGGCTTTATAGCAAGTATTTTATTTGTGTTGGTGCCAACGGTTTTCCTGTTGATCCTGTTTATTCAAACCGGTAAACAGAGCGAAAGCTAAGCCTTGGTTAACCATTGTCAAACAGAACAGAGTCAGGGGTGGAGTCTATCCAGCCCCCTTTTTTTGCCCAATGGATGATTTAAGCGTGGGTTAATATTTCGCTCTTGCTGGGGTTCAAATCCCTTCTTTGCGGGCCAGTAACACCGGACAGGGAGCATTGACCCGAATATAGTCCGACAGGGAAGTGCCCAACAGTCGGTCCAAGTCTGGCAAACTCTTGGCAATGGAGGGTCGGCGATCGGGGGAACCCAACAGCAACAAATCAGCGTTGTAGTCCTCGGCCAATTCACATAGTTTTTCCCCTGGCTTACCCCCTGTTACGGTGGAGCGGTAGGCAATACCCAAACGTTTTGCCTTGGCGATCGCCGGGGCCAGGACGGGGTTTTCCTCAATTTCCTGACGGGAAAGGGGCAACAGATCCGGTTTGAGGTCAGGGTTCACCCGGGCTAGGATTAATTCCCCTTCTGGATAGTCTCGCAAAAGCTCCAGAGCTAATTCCAACGCATACTCCGCCGCCGCTGACTTATCTAAAGCCACCATGACCCGTTTAATGCGCTTAACGTAAATATCATCCTTCACCAACAACATGGGGTGGTTGGTCAGTTGAAATACATACTGACTGACGGAATTTTCTAAAATGGCTTCCAACCGCTTCAAGCCCCGGGAACCCATAATAATTAGGTCCGCATCAATTTCATTGGCCACATCACACACCACCCCCTTGGGATCCCCTTGGCGCAACATGGTAGAAACCTTACTGGGTTCGATGGCCACATCCTCCAACAAATCCGCCAGGATTTTACCGCCCTCGGCCCATTTTTCCGTGAATGCCTCCGTGGTAATTTGGGGTGGAACCACGTGCAAAATCGTGATCGATGCCTTTTGCACCGCCGGAAAATCCATCATGGCCTTGAGCATTTCTTGGGTTTGGCTGGTGCCAGAATCTGCGTATAAAATTTTGCTAAGCATGATAATTGAGTTCCTTGAATCGGTTCAGGGAGAGTCTCACCGTGCCATGGAGATTGATAACGGCAAGCCCTCCTCGGTTAAGCCTTATCCCTTCAGAATAAGGCCAATGCAAGCGCAGAAATTTAACGACTTGTTGCGGACTTTCTCAGTCTTGGTGGGCCATGGTTTCAGGGGACTTCTAACCCAATGCCCATATCAACAACTAGCCTGTCCCCCCAATTGACGGCGGGAGTGTGTCAAAATCTAGGGAAATTTGAGATTGTCGTTAGCCATTACCGACGAGTAAAAGCTATGAACGTGATTGTGGATTTATGTGTCGTGCCCCTAGGTGTGGGGGTTTCCGTGGGCCAGTATGTGGCCGCCTGTCAGAAAGTGTTGGCCGAAGCGGGACTGAAACATACCATGCATGCCTACGGCACCAACATTGAAGGGGATTGGGACGAAGTTTTTGCCGCAGTCAAGGCCTGCCACGAAGCGGTCCATGCCCTCGGAGCCCCCCGTATCACTTCCAGCATGCGCTTCGGTACTCGCACCGATCGCCCCCAAACCATGGATGAAAAGGTGAAAAGTGTGGAAACATGGCTGGAAAATTCCTGAGCACTTAATGGCGAGGAGAGCTAGGGTTAATTCTGTCTTCCCAAGGCGGATTTTGGTTTTTCCCCTATCAACTTCAACTCGTTAACTTGCGGGCTCCGTTGCTTCTAGCTCCACTAGGTAACTCCCCCATTTCTCCTCGTTGGTGCGGGGATCAATGTCTTTTTTTAACAATCGCCAACTTTTACCTTCACTTTGCCGCTGTAGGTAAAGATCAAATGGATTCTGTTTTTGAGTCACCGTTTGCCGGGGCAGAATCAGTTTTAAATCATATCCCCCAGTTAGGTGATAGGCCGGTAAGTTATCCACGGCGATCGCCTCGATTTTTTTGACGTTGATCTTGCTAATTTCAAAATCCGGCGTTGGGGCGTTTAAATGTTGACTAAGGGCAGTTTGGGTACGATTGAGTTGGAAAGTAATTGCTTGCTGTACCACTGCACCATCGGGGGCAAATTCCAAGGGGGGCGGGGAGCTTTGACAGGCGTTTAGACTGAAGCAAATCAAACCCAGGGCTAACCAACCAAGCAATCGACGTTGATAACAATTGATTCGGTTAATTAGGTCAACGACGAAACTCTGCCAGGTCTGGAGCATTTCCCTGCCCAAAAGTGATTTTTGCATAAACAATTAATTAATCAGCGCCCCTCAGTTGTTGTAGTTTCTCCAACACTTTTTCCACGTGGCCCTTGACCCTCACATTAGGCCAAATGTGGGCAATATTTCCCTGGGGATCGATTAAAAAAGTGGAACGAAGAATGCCTTCATACTCTTTACCCATGAACTTTTTCGGTCCCCAAGCGCCATAGGAAGCCGCTAATTGATGCTCTGAGTCACTGAGTAATTGAACGGTGAGATTATGCTTATCGATGAATTTGCTGTGGCTTTTTTCCGAGTCTGGGCTGACCCCAACCACAACAGCATCGAGGGCGGTAAATTCCGCTAACTTGGCACTAAACTCCGTTGCTTCAGTGGTGCAACCGGGGGTATTGTCCTTGGGGTAAAAATAAAGCACCAACCACTTCCCAGCAAAATCTCCTAGTGAAACCGTTGTGCCTGCGGCATTAGGAGCAGAGAAAGCGGGGGCCGGTTGGTTGATTTCTAAGGCGGTGGCCATGTTGAAAAATTTCCCAATTAAATACAGATTAAATAAGGTTGTGTGAACTTCTAGTAGCCCAATGGTCGTTAGCCTTATCCAGCCCCAGGGGCTTGAAATTATTTGATATGTAAAGGAATTAAAATTAGGGGCAAAACGGCGATCGCCAGTAGGAGTAAAGACCCTCCCCAGGCAATGAACCGATGGGAACTAGGGGCCACTGGAGAGGACAATAATTGATCAATGCGAGCCAGTAGGCGGTCCTTTTGGCCAGCAAAGGGTACTCCCAGGGGCAGGGGATTGGCCACCATGGCATTTTGGGCCACTAGGGCGAGGGCTTCCGCCAACACCAGGGGGTCACAGTGATTCGCGCCATGGCGATCGGCTCGGCATTCCCTTTGCCACAGTAATTCCTGCCACAGGGATTCCGTTTCCGGTAACCAAAAAGTTAAACGGCGCAGGGCCCCCAACCAGAAAAATGTCCAGGTGTCCCGGTAAAAAAGATGGGCGCTTTCGTGGGCTAACACCGCTTCTATCTGCTCTGGAGTCAGTAGGCGCAATAACCCCTGGCTCACTACCAATTCCGGCGACCAAAGCCCCACCTGGGCACTGTAGGGAAAATCGGTTTCCAAAAGACGAATTTTTTGCCCTTGCCAATGGCTGATGGGGTATTTCTGCACCGCCCCCAGGGTTTGCCAGGTTTGCCCCGCCAAATAGAGCACCGATAGCCCAGTCCAAACTAAAAATATCCAGGCCAAGAGATGGCTACCCATGCTAACTGGTAAGCCAAACATCCAACCACAGCCCATCCAGGCGATCGCCGCACTGGTACTGATCAAAAGCATGGGGGGCAGGGCAAAGAAAATTAATGCCGCTGGCCAGTCTAGTTTGCCGGGCCAGTAACGAATTGCCCAGCGCAGGCCAAACGCAATTAACACAGCCATGAGAAACAGAATACTGTGCATTATTTTTCCTCCTGTCGCTGTTGCCGAGCTGCCCGTAGCCGATCGGCGATCGCCGTTAACTGGTCAATGCTAGCCGTATCCAAACTGTCAGCAAAGGCGGCCACCACATCAGGGTTGCTAATGGCCAAAAACTGTTGCAATTGTTCGTAGGACTGCACCGCCTTGGCCTGGTCAGCGCTTACCCTGGCCGTCCAAATAAAGGCTTTACCCTGGCGATGGCACACTAGCCAACCCTTTTTAGTCAGACGGTTCAACACCGTAGTCACCGAAGAGTAAGCCAATTCCCGGTCAGGATCGCTCAAAATACGGTCGTGGATATCCTTCACCGTGGCCTGGCCCAATTGCCAGACAATTTCCAGAATTTCCTGCTCCAGGGGGCCCAGGGACAATTGTTGGGGGCGGTAGGGGGGGATCCAACTCATAAATATTCCACGGTGCATCAAGATCTTTTCTAACCATACAGGATTAATCCTGAGAGAATCCACCGTACCGGGCCAGGAACTCATCAATTTTTTGCCTGATTTTAGGGGCAGATTTACCGGACACCAGATACAACTTAAACTCATTCTGCCCACTCAAATATTCTGCGTAGGCCGAACTGAGATAGGGGCGATATTTGTCCGCACCCTGGGGATCTTGACGGATGTAAACTTCAAAAAATGCCACGGTTGTACCCATGACGTAGTCATAAATGGTGTCTTGATTGGGTAAAACCAGGTGGGCGGTGGAATCAATGGCTTTACTGATGCCCGGATCTAATTTAGTAAAGTTAACGTGGGCTTGCCCTTCAATTAGCAGCCAATATTTATCCGGCACCGTTAACCAGGTGAAAGATGCCGCTTGTTCCAAAGCTGGGGGCGCCGCCGGGTCGTAACTACCGGAGCCAAAAACAACCGGAATGTTAATTTTAGCTAACCCTTTACTGCCAAAAAGGCTGCGGTTAACTGGGTTGGCCGCAAACACGGCTTTGACCCTTTCATCCCGCAGGGAAATGGTTTGTCGGGGCAATTCTAGCGCTCGGCATTGCATCAGCAGGGCAACGTCTAAATTGGCTAAATCTGAATCACAATCCTTTTGTAAGTTATCAAAATCTATTTCCGCCCCGGCGATCGCCAAAGCAGTATAGCCGCCAAAGGAATGGCCTGCCATGCCAACATTTTCTAAATCTAAACGACCAGCAAATTCTGATTGGTTACGTCGTTGCAATTCATCCAAAGTAAAACTAATGTCCTTGGGGCGATTAATGTAATCATTAACATCAAAAATATCGCCATGATAGCCCTCCAGCATTTCCTGGAGATAGATATTGTCACTACCGGGATGTTGGGGGGCAACAACTAGATAGCCGTAGGAAGCTAAATGTTGTAAACCCACTGCGTAATCTTCGGGCCGGGAAGATAAACCATGGGAAAAAGCCAACACCGAAATCTTACCTTGTGGCTCTCCCTTGGGAATAAAAACATCAACATAAAAATGGCGATCGCGGCTAGGGTCAACTAAGTGCCAAACGACTTTTTCCACCCCATAGGGGCCGGGCTGGCGTAGGTCAGGTAACTCGGCATAATTAACGACTGGAGCTTCCGCAGCCTCCTCAGCGGTCAGTGTGGCCAATTCCTGCACAGCAGTTTCCGTTGCCAAGATGAACATGTCAACTTGCTTGGCCAATGCCAGAGCCTTCTCCCCATTAATTTGTATGCTGGTGGGTAATTTTTGTAGCACTTTAATTGAAGACAATCCCCCTGGTTCCATTGCCGCCTGAACAAGGGCTGCCCGTATGGCATATTTACCATTATTTTTATAGGGAATATTAATCACTTCCCCTAATCGGGCTAAGATTTCTTCTCCCATTTTTGTATTAAAAAAACGAGAAATCATTACAGGATCAAGCTCTACTTCTTTGGTCAATACTTCCCGTAACTCTTTCTGTTGATCCTGGGCAATAAAATTGAAATAAAATTGTAGGTCTTTATTAACATCCCCTGTCTCCGCAAACTTTGTCAAA
>NZ_JADEWJ010000092.1:0-13162 GCF_015207725.1 Synechocystis sp. LEGE 06083 | reverse complement strand
GTCAGTGCCCCGGCCCCGGCTTCCGCACCGTCCACTCCCTCTGCCGATGCCGGATTGCCCGCTCCCCCTTCGGCCCGTAAATCAGAGTAAATGGGTCAGCGATAAAGCCAGAGGGGTTGACCACTGGTGGATAGCTCAAATTCGCACCACTTTAACGTTTCCTTCAAACCGAGGTTATCGGCCATGGTCTGTAGTTGACTGTCGCCACTGGTGAGTCTTTTGACGAAAGGTTTTGGGTCTTCAATGGTATCCAGTTCTGTTTTGTCTGGATCCAAGCCCGCCAAGGTCGCGGCCCATTGCCTGGCCTCTTCCTCTGTACCTAGGCGATCGACTAAACCCAATTCCAGGGCCTGGTGCCCGGTAAAAATTCGTCCATCGGCAAATTCTTTGACTTTTTCCACCGCCAAATTACGCCCCGCTGCCACCGTGGAGACAAATTGCGCATAGCTGTCGTCAATTAAAGCTTGCAAAATATTCTGTTCCTCCGGCAGCAATTCTCGGTCGAAGGACAAAATGTCTTTGTAGGGCCCCGATTTAATTACCTTAAAAGAAACCCCCACTTTTTCTAGCAATCTTTCCAGGTTATTGCCCCGTAAAATGACGCCAATACTACCGGTGATGGTACCAGCGTTGGCCATGATGTGGGGACAACCCATGGCGATATATACCCCCCCTGAGGCGGAAATATTACCAAAACTGGCCACAACCTTGATTTTTTCGCTTAATTGCTTTAATTTGGTGTAAATTTCCTGGGAATCCACTATTGTGCCCCCAGGGGAGTCGATGCGGACTAGTAGGGCGGGATATTTTTTTTCTTCCACCGTTTTGAGAGCCTTCAACACTGCTTTGCGGGTTCCACCGGCGATCGCCCCGGTTACTTCAATGCGGGCAATCTTTTTACGGGTGCTGGTTTTGAAGGGCCAAATCATAGATTTTAGTAACAAAAAGAGATGACAAAACAGTTAATCAACGGGCAACCATTCTAACAAACAAAGGCTGGGACAATGGAATTTACTGATGTACCTATGGTTAGGTCAGTATTTCTCCCCCCAATAACTTTTCATATCTCTGGGCTAATTTAGTTTTTAAATCGGGATACTGGGCTAGGGAAGGATCTTCGGCAATTAATTGTTCTGCTGCTTGTCTGGCTAGCAATAAAACATCCTGGTCTTCCACTAAACTAGCCAGGGCAAAATCCGGTAATCCCGACTGCTTGGTGCCTAAAAATTCCCCTGGTCCCCGCAGACGTAAATCCATTTCCGCAATGAAAAAACCATCCTGGGACTGTTCCATTACCCCTAATCTTTGCCGGGCATCAGCACTTTTGCTATTGGTCACCAATAAACAATGGGACTGGTGACTTCCCCTCCCTACTCGACCCCGTAATTGGTGTAGTTGGGAAAGCCCAAAACGTTCAGCGTTTTCAATTACCATGACGGTGGCATTGGGCACATCTACCCCTACTTCAATCACTGTGGTGGAAACAATAATTTCCGTTACTTTTTCTCGGAAAGCTTGCAATACAGCCTCTTTTTCTGTGCTTTTCAATCGACCATGTAAAAGGCCGATGTTAAAGTTGGGAAAAATTTTTTCACTTAAATGTTTATGCTCTTCCACCGCTGCTTTGATGTCTAACTTTTCCGATTGCTCGATCGCCGGAAAAATAATATAAACCTGACGACCCTGGGCTACCTCCCGTCGAATTAATTCGTACATTTGGGGGCGTTCTTTGGTGGTGATCACACTGGTGTGAATGGGCTGACGACCGGGGGGCAATTCATCAATTTGGCTCACTTCCAAATCCCCGTGGAGTGTTAAGGCAAGGGTGCGGGGAATGGGGGTGGCAGTCATGCTCAGTACGTGGGGAGCATTGCCTTTGGCCAATAGTTTAGCCCGTTGTTGCACTCCAAAGCGATGCTGCTCATCAATGACCACTAAGCCTAGACGTTGAAAATTAACTGGCTCTTGAATAAGGGCATGGGTCCCCACTAGCAAGGGTAATTGACCCGTGGCCAATTGGGCATGGATTTCCTTTCTTTTGGCAGTTTTGGTGGAACCAGTTAATAATTCCACCGGCAGGTAGAGCAAATTAAACCAACTCACCAATTTTTGATAATGCTGTTCCGCCAACACCTCCGTCGGTGCCATTAATGCCGCTTGGTAACCCCCTTGGAGAGCGGCTAAAATTGCAAAGACCCCCACCACGGTTTTGCCCGATCCCACATCTCCCTGGACAAGGCGATTCATGGGGCTAGATTGATTTAAATCCTCTAGAATTTCGTTGACTACCCGTTGTTGAGCTTGGGTTAAACGGAAGGGCAGTAAATCACTAAATCTTTCTAACAATTCACCGCTGGGGGTGAAAATAGCGCTTTTTTGTTGTTGTTTTTGCTCGTAACGTCTCTGTAGAAACCCTAACTGTAAATAGAAAAATTCATCAAACACTAATCGCCTTCTTGCTAAACTTAACTGCTCCCCATTGTCGGGAAAATGGATTTGGGTAATGGCAGTTTTTAAATCAATTAATTCATATTTTGCTCGGATGTCCTGGGGTAGAGGATCGGACAATTGGGCGATCGCGGGTTGACAAGCTAAAACCAATTTCCGTAAAAAATCCGCTGTTAGACCTTCGGTGAGGGGATAAACGGGTAACACCCGACCCACTTTAAAAGAGTCAATGCTAGGACTATGGCGATCGAGCACCTCAATTTCCGGATTATCCAGGGTCAGACCAAATTTATTGGCTTTGACCAAACCGGAAGCGGCCACAACGGCATGGGGGGGGTAAAGTTTTTTAAGGGTTTCCTGCCAAGCTCGATGGGCAAAACGTCTGCCAGCGTAGAAACGGGATAGTTTGATTCGCCCCGTCTGATCCCGCAATTGGATTTGCAGAATAGTTAAATTCTGATTTTTGGGACTGGTAAAACAAGTGCAATTTACCACCCGCCCCACAATGGTTACCGTTTCCCCCGCTGTTAATTCAGCAATGGTTACCTGTTGGGCATAGTCCAAATAATCCCTGGGGAAATAAAACAATAAGTCTTCTGCCGTGGCCAAACCCAGGCTGTTCAGCAATTTAGTTTGATGTTGGCTCTGGGAAAGTACGGTTGCTAAGGGGGTGTGGAGTTCAACCCGACTTGATTGAGAGCGACGGGACTCAGAAACCCGGGGACGATTGACCAGGGCTGGGGGAGCCGTTTTCCCGACCGCATCCACAGGGGGAGATTCCAAACTGCGGCGCAATTGATGCAAAAAACGACGAGTACTGGCCACTAAACTCTTTCTTTCCGCCTGCTCCAGTTGGTCGTACTGGGCAAACCTTTGGGCAAACTCTCGCCACTTTTGGCGATCAACCGGGGGAGTACCAGGGGGGGGAGGACTGCCAAAACTCAAACAAAGGAAGTCTCCAAAGCGGTGCTGTTTACCCTGCAAATTCTGAAAGCCCCGCTCCACTTCTACGGTCAAAGCCTTCTGTAAACGAGGCCAATCAACGGACACAGATACCTCAATCAAACAAAATTGCGCCAGTCAAAGACGGTTTTCCCCATCCTAACCCAGGTAGCCAGGGCAGACCCATTCTCGTTAGAATGCCACTGGAAGCCTAGCATTGGCAACATTTAGCCATTTATCCCAGGACTCCTCCTCAAACTGTGCCGCTGTTGGCCCCGATGGGAACCAGCAAGCAAAATTAAGTAATTATTAAAACCATTAATATGTCTCCAGTCCCCACGCCCGTTGCCACCGCCGAACAAGATCGCGATGTAGTGGTGATCGACGCAGTGGTGGAAGAAATTCGTCCTCCCCGTTTACCCAAAAGTCATCTGGAAGATTTGGGACCTGTGAGTGATATGTTCCCGGAAAGTTGGGAATATAACCCAGATTTGATCATGGAATTTTATCGTAAGCGGCCGTTGCAGGTGTTGGGTCGTTTAATTAATATTTTGTTTCCCCTACTCCAGTTTGTCCTGGGCATTTGGTGGGAAAAATTGAGGGGCAAAGACCCCACTGTTTCCAGAGCGAAGGCTATTCAACTGCGGGAATTATTAACTAACCTGGGCCCCACCTATATCAAAGTTGGTCAAGCCCTTTCCACCAGGCCTGATTTAGTACCACCAATTTTTTTGGATGAGTTGACAACGTTACAGGACCAATTACCTTCCTTTCCCAACGAAGTTGCCTATCGTTTTATTGAAGAAGAATTGGGGGCCCCCGCTGGGGAAATTTATGCAGAATTGTCCCCGGAGCCCATTGCCGCTGCCTCTTTGGGACAAGTGTATAAGGGTAAGTTAAAAACTGGAGAAGACGTAGCAGTAAAAGTACAAAGACCAGATTTAGTTAAGCGCATTACCCTGGATATTTACATCATGCGTTCCCTCTCCCTCTGGGCCAGGCGATCGGTGAAAAGATTGCGCTCTGATTTGGTGGCCATTACCGATGAATTGGCCAGTCGGGTATTCGAGGAAATGAACTACTTCCAAGAGGCGGTTAACGGAGAGAGATTCGCCCAACTCTATGGCAGTTTGCCGGAAATTTATGTGCCTAGCATCTATTGGCAGTACACCGGGCGACGGGTTTTGACCATGGAGTGGGTGGAAGGAATTAAGTTAACCAATATCAAGGCGATCCAAGCCCAGGGTATTGATGCCACCCATTTAGTGGAAGTGGGAGTCCAGTGCTCCCTGCGGCAATTGTTGGAACATGGTTTTTTCCACGCCGATCCCCACCCTGGCAATTTACTGGCCATGGCCGATGGGCGTTTAGCCTACCTGGATTTCGGCATGATGAGTACTATCCAGCCCTATCAACGCTATGGTTTGATCGAGGCTGTGGTCCATTTGGTCAATCGAGATTTCGACTCTTTAGCTAAAGATTATGTCAAACTAGATTTCCTTAAGCCAGATACGGATCTAAAGCCAATTATTCCAGCCCTTAGCCAGGTTTTTGGTAATGCATTGGGGGCTAGTGTGGCGGAGTTGAATTTTAAGAGCATCACCGATCAAATGTCGGCCATGATGTATGAATTTCCTTTTCGGGTGCCGGCCTATTATGCCTTAATTATTCGTTCCATGGTCACCCTAGAAGGTATTGCCATTGGCATTGATCCCAACTTTAAGGTGTTGAGCAAAGCCTATCCCTATATTGCTAAAAGATTGTTAACGGATCAATCAGAAGAACTACGTACTTCTCTGAAGGAATTACTGTTTAAAGAAGGCAGTTTTCGCTGGAATCGCTTGGAAAATTTATTGCGTAATGCCAAAAATTCCCCTGGATTTGATTTTGATTATGTGCTTAATGAAGCAACGGAATTTTTACTTTCAGACCGGGGACAATTCATTCGCGATCGCCTAGTGGCGGAATTAGTGAACAGCATTGATCTACTGGGGCGCAATACTTGGCAACAGGTCAGCCACAATATCCAGGAAAGGATTGGTTTTCTGGGCGAGCTAGGTAATGGCAACGGCAAGGCCCATCAGACCAAAACGATCAAAGTTGCTCTTCAACCCGCCATAGCTCAGCAGGAGGAAACTTGGCAACATCTGCAAAATCTTTGGCAAATTCTTAAAGATACCCCTGGTTTTGACCCCCTCAAGTTTGTGCCGGTATTGAGTGAGATTATTGTTAACCCCACTTCCCGTCGCATGGGGCAACAGGTGGCGGAAGGACTACTGCAAAGGGCGATCGCCAGGGTGATCCGGCAATGGGCCCTGGCCTTGGAAAGTCAGCCCGACCCAGCCATCAAAATCCGTAATGCGGCCTAGATGATGGTTACTATCGATTGCAGCCAAAATTTTGCTGGGGCAACATCAAGCCAGGGCCGGTCAATGCGACAATGGGAGGTTACGTCCCCAAATTGCCTTGGTAATGAGTCTGAATTGGATTAGTCGCGCCGATCGCCTACAAGCCTTACCCCCCTACGTTTTTGCCCGCCTCGATGAGTTAAAAGCTAAGGCCAGGGAACAGGGCCTGGATTTGATTGACTTGGGTATGGGTAACCCCGACGGCAAGGCCCCCGAACCAATTATTGAAGCGGCGATCGCCGAGTTGGGAAACGCTGAGTCCCACGGTTATCCCCCCTTTGAGGGCACCCAAAGTTTTCGCCAGAGCATTACCCGCTGGTACGCCCGCCAATATGGAGTAGATTTAGACCCCGATTCTGAGGCGTTACCGTTGATCGGCTCCAAAGAGGGTCTCGGGCATTTAGCATTGGCCTACGTTAACCCAGGGGATCTAGTACTAGTACCCACCCCATCCTATCCGGCCCATTTCCGAGGCCCCCTGATTGCCGGAGCGAAAATTTACCCCATTATGTTATCGGCCAAGGATAACTGGTTAATTCAACTCGATCAAATTCCTGAGGCGATCGCCCAACAAGCCAAAATTCTTTACTTTAACTATCCCAATAATCCCACCACCGCCACGGCTCCCAGGGAATTTTACGAAGCGGTGACCGACTGGGCCCGCCATTACGAAATTATGCTGGTCCATGACCTCTGCTATGCGGAATTGGCCTTCGACGGTTATCAGCCCACGAGCTTGCTAGAAATTCCCGGCGCCAAGGATTTTAGTGTGGAATTCCACACCCTTTCTAAAACCTATAATATGGCTGGTTGGCGGGTCGGTTTTGTGGTGGGCAACCAGGAAATTATCCAAGGTTTGAGAACCCTAAAAACCAACCTAGATTATGGTATTTTCCGAGTCGTACAAAAAGCGGCGGAAACGGCTCTGAGTTTACCGGAAAGTTACATTGAAGTGGTTAGAAAACGTTACCAAGAACGGCGGGATTTTGTCATCAATGGTTTAAGTAAACTGGGTTGGGCCATTACCCCCTCCCAAGCCACCATGTATCTTTGGGTTCCCTGTCCGGTGGGCATGAGTTCCACTGATTTTGCCCTTACCGTATTGGAAAAAACCGGCGTGGTGATGACCCCCGGCAATGCTTTTGGAGAAGGGGGAGAAGGCTACGTCCGCCTAAGTTTAATTGCCGACAGCGATCGCCTCGGGGAAGCTTTACAACGCATTGAACAGGCGGGTATTCGTTATAGTTGAGTCAATTAGTTAACGGTCAAATCCCCTGGGGAGCAAAGTAGATGGTTTTAGCCGCCGCCAAAGTACCAACCCTTTCCCTGGAATCCTTCTTGGCCCTGCCGGAAACCAAACCGGCCCAGGAATATTGCCGGGGCATTGTTACCCAGAAACCTATGCCTAAAGGTAAACACAGTGCCATCCAGTTTGAGCTAGCCGCCGCTATAAATGCCCAGGTAAAGCCAGACAAAATTGCCTATGCTTTGCCGGAACTTCGTTGTACCTTCGGCGATCGCTCCATTGTGCCGGACATTACCGTGATTCGTTGGCAAAACTTGCCTTTGGACAGTGGTGGTGAAATATCCGACCGATTTGATCGTGCCCCGGATTGGCTCATAGAAATTCTTTCCCCGGACCAGTCAGTCACCCTGGTGATGGAAAAAATTATTTTTTCTCTCAAAGCGGGCACAGAATTGGCGTGGTTAGTGGATCCTATGGCTCAATCCATTACGGTTTTCACGGCCAGACTACCCCAGGTGTATTTAGCTGAAACTGAAATTCAAGAATCCATAACCGTTTTTGCTGAGCTTGAAAATTGGTCCATTCCCGCCGCCGAGGTGTTTGATTAGTTAAAAATTTAGCATGGCCTAACTGCCTAAGTTTTAAAGCAATAATAGTGCTATCAATGTTGCATCGATTGATTAAATCATTTTTAATTACCATTTTTGTGCTTATATCTCTCGTTGGCTTTTCCGCCCAGGCGATCGCCGGAGAAGCAAATTTGTTATGGCAGGGAGATGGGGGTTACCAAGTTCGAGCCCATGTCATTTACCCAGATGAGTTTACGGACAAGTCGATAAAGATTGTACGAGCGACAGGTTTGCAAACACCGCAAAACTTGACAGAACTAACCGTGCAAATTGTTGATGATAAAGGTCAAATTCTGGCAAATTACAATAATGTCAATAATGGCCAAGTAAAGGGGAATGATTTTTTGCAATTCCGATTTGATCCCATTAATAAAGCCATTAAAGGCTGGCTTGACATTGGTGGAGCGGGAGCCAACGATTATTTTCTAAAGGGTCAACCGGACGCCAGTCTGGATCTTTTTCATCTGAATGAATATGGTAATGAGTTTAAAATTGACCATAACAATGGTGCAATGGACATTAGAGCTGGTTTTTAAGACAAATATCAAGAGGTAATACGAGAGACCATAATGGGAGTCAAGACACCATAAATTGTATTAATCTCCTACAGTCACAGTACCCATGTCATAAATACCAGTTTTATCGGCCGGAATCTCAAAACGAATGGTCCGGGGAGGATCACTGAACAATTGCAATTCATACTCCCCTGGCCCCAGCCCTGTCAGCGCAAATCGTCCCGCCCGGTTAGTGAACAACTCCAAGGGCGACCAACTGGGATCGGATAAAGACCTAACTTGCCCCACTTGAAGAGCAATGGGTTCCCCCGCTTTATCCACCAAAGTCCCCCGCAAAAACACGGTGGATTCCGTACCCACTGTGATTAAAGTGCCACTTTTATAGCTAGGCAACAAATTAAAGACGGCATTGCCCAAGTCATAGCCAAGGGGCATATTAGGAGCGTCCACCCGCATGGTGGTTAAAGTGTAAGAGCTTAGATCCGGCACTACCCCGGGCCCGACATAATTAGCTTCCGCCACAGGACCGTATAAGCCAGGATTGATTAATACTAGCTGATCTGCAAAATTGGGGTTACGGCTAAAAATGACGAAGCTATCCCGCACCGGTCGACTCCAGCCAAAACGTCCATCAGCATAAACCAAGGCCGTACCAAAATTTAAGTTAGTGCGATGACTGGATTGGTCATAGTTATGGTTAAGATTAATATCCCCCACAAAGCCTCGGTAAGTCAGCCCTAGGCCAGTGCCAAAATAGCCGGGATTGGGATTATTACTCAAATTAACGGTGGTGTTAACGCTGTTGTATTGGGCGGGACTACGGGATGTCCAAGTCAGGGTGCTGGCCTGTTCCCGTTGACTGCTTAGGTTACTACGGGCCGTGAGGGATTGGAACTGGGAGGTTTGCAAAAAGTTGAATAATACCTGAGTTTCTGTTTGTCCCGACTGGTCTAAGCGATTATTCAGGGTCAAATTAACTTGTAAACCCCTTCCCAAATTAGTGGTGAAACCGATCGCCGCTCGGTAGGCATTGGGCTGGCCGAAACTACCAAGCTGATAACCCAAACCGAGGTTAATGCCCAAACCATCGATTAGAGTTTGACTATAGTTGGCTCCAAAAGACCAGGAAATATCATTGGTGGCAGTGCCGAAAAAGTCCAATGGGTCCGGGGTAAAGCCGATGGGAAAACTACCAAAACGCTGAAAATAGGGGCCCAAATATTCCACTTCCAAACCAAAATTAGGTAATCGGGCTTGGTTCCCCCCCAGGGCCAAAAATTGATACCGTAGTCGGAAGGCATGGTCTAAACCGTTGCCATCATTCTCCAGGGCCGCATCCCAACCAAAGTTGCCCACGGAAGTGGCCAGGGTGCCTTCCATGCCAATCACCTGCTGGGAACCTGCCGCCTGTAGATAACCCCCCAGGGTGAGGGTAGAAGTAATACCCTGCCGGTAAAAGCCGCCAATAATGGGCCGGGAAGTGTCATAGTTACGCACTCCATTGGTGGTGTAGGCCGGGACCCCTACCCCCAAGCCAAATTGATTCAAGCCCACCTCCAACAGATCCGTCGCCAGGGGCGCTGAAAAGGATAGCTCCTCTACTCGCCCCGCACTGTCGGTAATTTTCACCGTCACATTATTGAGCCCCGTATTCAGCCCAAAATTACGAATATCTTGAGGCCCCGCCGGTAATTGCAGGGTTTGTCGCAAAAGTCCATTGACAAAAATTTCCACCCTGGCTGGACTTTCCAACAAAAATTCAAACTGCCCTGTGGGCCTGGTAGTCAAATAGGGCTGGAGGGAAAAATTGCGGAACATCGCAAATCCCACCATGGGCACAAAGGACTGATAACTACGGGCGGTGCTAAACAAATCACCCAAAACATAGCGGATGGCATTATCCGGATCATCCTTCACCAAACGAATATCGGAGCGAGTCCAGGGATTATTGCTCTGCTCAGCAAAACTAGCACTACCTTCGAGAACCCAGCCTTGATAATTAAGAGCCCCTTCTACGCCCAAATTCAGGGCTTGGCGGCCCAAATCACCGGTGCCATCCCAGGCATAGGGTTGGGTCCCAATTAAGTTGACAAAACCACTGAAGTTACTGGGACGTAGGGCTGTGGCGGCCCCTGGGGGAAGTTGTAAATTACCGGAGCCATAAACAATGGTTTTACGGAGATTGGGGGGAATAATAATCCTCAGTTCTAGCAACTGGTCATTAAAGGTGGCGTCGAGACCAACACTTTGCAGGGCCGCTAGGGTTAAATTGCCACTGTTGTCCACCAAATCAGCCAACCTTATTTGTATATCAGGTCTGGCATACTCTTCCATTTTCGACAACAAAGTAGAGGCAGTGATTTGTAGGCTACTGCTCCCTCCCAGGGAAACAAACACCACAATTTGTCCCTGTTGTAAATCGTTGATGAAAAACGGTGCCACCAACCGTTGTACCCCAGTGGGGCGGGGTCGACCGAATACCCGTTCGAATAAATCATCCTCATTGCCCAAATTGGCCGGTGTCGGCTCAGAAGGTGTGGCGGTCTGGTTATCTTCCTCTGTTTGTCCCGGCTCTGGAGGTGTGGTTTCCATCACCGGAGTTCCCTGCCCTAGGAATAAATCCACAGCAGAATCGGGAGGGGGAAAATCAGCACTAAAAGTTTCTGCCCTGGCGGACTGAGCTAGGACTAGCCCGACGACAGTGATCAGGCCGTTGCTCCAAATAATTGCTAGTACTGTCGAGTAGAATCGAAACACCATTGACCTAGATTAGGGCCTGTCAGCAAAGTCTAACAAACAGGTTTTCCATGGACGGCGATCGCCAAAATGTGAGGGGAATACTGCCCCAGTCACCTTTTAAAGCAAAGTTTTGGGCTAAGCACAACGTCAAATCCAGAGCCGCTTGGGAATAACCCTGCCGAAAAAATCTTGGGCTTCGATTAAAATTTTGTCAAGAAACAAAGCGGGTAGGGGGAATCGAACCCCCAACTAAAGCATGGGAGGCTTTCGTTTTACCACTAAACTATACCCGCGCAAGACCTCCACCATCTTAAAACATTAGGGAGCCCCCGCCTAGATGGAAAGCGGAAAATTCCATCATTGCGTCGCTGTAATGCAAGTAGTCGTTCCTCCACTATGACTTTAAATTCAAAAAGATTACTACCCAACCAAGATTTCCAACTTCATGTCACCGGATTTAGCCTCATTAAAAGACAAAAAAGCCTAAAATTGGAAATATTAGTCGAATTTTCGTTCAATTTTGGCTATATCTGGGACTAAAACTAAATATTGCTCGGCTTTAGGTAAAAATGGTTATTTATTGCAGAATTCGTGGAAGTTAGCTCAGTTTACACGAAAATTGATGCAGCCAGGACAGCATAATTTGCACTATGCTCATCATAATTTCTGCTTAATCTTTACTTTAGAAACTGAACTTAACTAACTATAAAAATGACAGTATCAGCCCCAATGGAGAACGTGCCAGGCAAAAGCCTGCAAAATTACATCGATGAAACTCCCCCCCGTCCCCTTAGTGCTATGCAATGGCGCATCTGGGCCGCCGCCGCCATGGGGAAGTTTTTTGAGGGCATAGTTGTTTTCACCACCGGAGTGGCTCTGCCCTTAATTGAAAAAGATTTTGGACTATCTTCAGACCTCAAAGGCTCGGTGGCCGCCGCCAGTCTCTTTGGCATTTTGATTGGAGCATCCCTATTTGGGAATCTAGCCGATCGCCTGGGTCGGAAGTTAGTTTTTGTTCTGGAAATGATGCTATTTTCCCTATTCATTGCCCTAACGGCCGTGGCGTGGAGCCCTGGAACACTAATTTTTTTCCTTTTTTGTGTAGGTATTTCCCTGGGGGCAGACTATCCCACAGCCCATCTAGTGATCTCAGAAGCTATTCCCAGTCGTTACCGAGGCCGCATGGTGCTATCGGCCTTCAGCTTCCAATCCCTTGGTTCCCTTGGCGGAGTGTTACTGGGGTTGGCAATTCTCGATATTGACCCCCAAATACAATCTTGGCATTGGATGTATGGAATTCTGGTCCTTCCAGGCATTTTGGTTACCTTGTTGCGTATGACCTTGCCCGAAAGTTCTCATTGGCTCATGGCCCGGGAGCGCTGGGGGGAAGCTAACCGTTCCGCCACTTTGTTACTCAAACGTCCGGTTAGAATCACTGCATTATCGCAATCAGAACAAAAAGTTGGGAAACAACGCCACAAAAATTTTCGGGATTTATTTTCACCCCGCTACTTCCGGGCCACAATTTTGACTGCGGTTCCCTGGTTTTTACAGGACCTTTCAACCTACGGTATTGGTATCTTCACTCCGACTATCCTCGCCACCCTATTTACCCAGAGCTCTCCAGATTTAATTACCCAGGATTTAAATGCGACGGCGGGAGCTAGTGTGATAGACATATTTTTGGTAGTTGGCTTTCTGGTTTCCATTCCCCTGGTGGACATTATGGGCCGAATTTCTTTACAGATTATTGGCTTTATTGGCTGTGCTGTGGGGTTGAGTATTGCCGCCCTCTCCACCAATGTGCCCCCCACCCATGAACTAAAAACATTACTGATCTTCGGTGGATTTATGATTTTCAACTTTATGAATAACCTAGGACCCAATGCCATGACCTACGTTTTAGCAGGGGAAGTTTTTCCTACGGAGATTCGAGGTGCTGGGGCGGGCTTTGCAGCGTCCTTTGCCAAGGTGGGGGCTGTCATTACAGCTTTTTTCTTCCCGGTTTTACAACAACAAATTGGCACCAATAACTTACTCTACTGCTTGGCTGTTGCGGCCATGCTAGGGGCATTAATTACCTTTATTTTTCGTATTGAAACCAACGGCAAAACTTTAGATGATGTGGGACAGGGACAGCGGAGCAATCTAGCTTAATGAGTGCCGGTTATTTTTTATAGATAATTTAACCAAAAATAGGATAATCAACACAATTCTTGTAAAAAATGTTTCCAG